>CAZTTF010000096.1:0-13974 GCA_964616365.1 uncultured Lewinella sp.
ATTAAAGTCCAACAACATCTTCCTTCTAACGACAAAGCGTCAACTACTCAAATTGAAACTGATGAACTTTAATAAATTAACCCTGAGCGCGCTGTTCCTCTGCCTAATGGTGCAGCTGCCGCTCTTAGCAAATGGTGAAGCGCCATTTTTCCTCCGACAGGACTATGAAAAAACGTATTCCGAATCTTTTAACGTAGACGGAGACGGCGCTGTCCGCCTGGAAAACCGCTACGGAGAAATTCGGGTGGAGACCTGGGACCGCAACGAAGTGAAAATCGATGTTCGGGTAAAGGTTTCTGCAAAGGATCAAGAGGATGCTGACCGGACCTTTGACCGGATTCGTATCGATTTTACCTCCTCCGGAAACAGCGCTTCCGCTACGACTTCCATCGGTGATAAACGTAGCAAAGGAGGTGGCCTGATCGAGAAGATCTTTAGTGGTGACTGGGGCTGGGGGAACAACAACTCCAACGACTTCAAGATATACTACACCGTAAAGATGCCTGCTTCTGCAGATCTGAGAACGACTGCTAAGTATTGTGATGTAGAAATCCCCGACCTGAGCGGCGATGTTGACATGACTGTTGGTTACGGTGACCTTTACGCCGGAGACCTTACGGGTGCCAATAACAACGTATCTGTTTCCTACGGCTCTGCCCGAATCAGTACACTGGCAGGACGTTCTGAAATCCGTCTTCGTTACAGCGAAGGCAGCCTCAACGAAGGTGGAGATATCCGTTACGATGGCCGCTACAGTGATTTCCGAATGGGCGATGTCGGTGACCTCAACCTGCAAATTGGCTACGAAGACCTTGAAATTGAGAGTGCCAAGGAAGTCCGGATGGACGGTAATTACAACGACGTAGAACTCGGAAAGGTGGAAACACTGATCATTGACGGCAACTACAACGAATGGGCTGTCAACGTAGTTACTAAGGAACTTGAAGTAGATGCTTCCTACGGCGATCTTGAAGTTGACCGACTGGCAGCTGGTTTTACCCGGGTATACATCCGCGCGAACTACATTGACGTTGAACTGGACGTTGATGCTGACGCAGGCTACGAGATGGAACTACGTTCACGTTACGGTGATATCTCTTACGATCGCGGACGTGCCCAGAATGTAAATTCTGATAAGAGTGGCTCTTCGCACTCTGTCGTGGCCAAGATGCCAGGTAAAGGCAACGGTAAGATTGATATTTCTACGAGTTACGGAGACATTGAATTAGACTAATATTTTGTTCTCTGGCAGGGAACCTTTGGTTGATCAGGCTATTAAACAAAGCCTGCGGTATCGCCGCACTTTTTGATCGCCTGATCAACCTCTTTTCCACCAGACTATGTAAACACACCCCAAAGAAGCTTTATTACTAGTCTCAAATGGTGGAAAGGCGTTCTGGTAATCCGGGACGTCTTTCTTTTTGTATACGGTAGAGCGGATAGGGATAAACTCTCCGTACGTCTATTTGTCAGAGCACCTGAAAAGGGGGGGAGGCTTTGGACATGCACAAGCGCTCGGTGCATTGGCGACTTTGTGACCAGTTAACAGTATTGCCTGCCCCATTCCATTACTGACGTTTCCATTAGCCTGTCCGGACGAATCCTGTTGTCTTCTTCAGTATGCTCTTAGCGCGTATCTCATTCAGGTAAATAAGAAAAAGGCTTGTTCCCCGGAGGAAACAAGCCTTCTTTTACGATCTGCTAGTTTGGAGGGAAGCCCCGGTGTACTAGCTGATAAGGGCGGGCAGGTTTATTTATTACCTGCGTCACTTTCTTCACTTACGGCGTCTTCACTTACTTCAATGTCTTCGGCATCAACAACTTCGTCAGTTTCGAAATGGCAGCTTTCCATACCGTGGAAAGCAAGTAATGCTTTGGTGCGGTCAGACTTGTTGACCATACGCTTGGCTACGTTGTCCAGCTTCTTGTCTTCCATGAATTTTTCAGACCATGCGATTACATCATCGTGACGATCGAGGTAGTAGAGGACATTGAGGAGGTTTTCGTAAGCAGCTTTACGGTGATTCTTGGCCTTTTTGTCGTTGGCAGGAATGCTGTTTACTTGTCCTTCGAAGTAGCTTACGATAGGGTCAAATTTGGCTGGGTCAATCTGCTCGTTGTAGCTGAACGTCTTGAAGATCGTCTCTACAGCCTGGCAGGCATCGTTCCAGGTTTTGTACTCCTTATGCTTCTCGGTCTTCATGTGCTTGAGGTAGAAGCGATTGTTTACCGGGGCAAATCCGTACTGAGCGTTAAGAGAGTTCATCGCGCTCTTGTAAACCTGACCTGGGTAAGCAGTACGCTGGTTGTTCAGCTTGGGGCGCTGGTTGTCAGTGTAGTCTTTGTAGGCGGCAGAAGAAGAGCGGTGGCGACCGGTGCTTACGTTCATCTTCTTGTCGAGGTTGATCGTCTTAACGAGGTTGAGTTCAGCATCAGCGAGGCCTTCATCAGCTCCTTCGTCACTTTCTTCAGCTTCGGCAATCACATCGTCGGTGAGGAACGGGTTGTCAGCCAGGTCTTCCTTTTTGGCGGCGGCAGCAGCATCGGCCCTTTCCTGCGCTTTAGACTTCTTCTTACGCTTGGACTTGTATTCGAATGGGTTGCTTAGTCCGTAGATGTAAAGGGTGCCTTTACCCGTTGAAGAGCTGGTGTACCAGTACTCCGTCCAGGTTTTGGTAACGTTACCTTCTTTGTCCTTAGTCTGCTTCTTCTCAGAATGCTTCTTGGGGCTGGCAACGCTGTAGCCGTAGAGGCTTACAACGGCCTTTACGTTGGGGTTCTCAGTATCCTTTCTCCATCCGTAGAGGCGCTTACCGTGTGCATCTACGTTGCTGGCATAACGACCTTTAGCGACGATGTCGTAGGTGCGCTGTTCAGGCTGCGTGAGGTTAAGAGGAAGTCTGGCTTGCTGAACAGTACAAGCTCTGTTCTTGAATTTGGCCTTTTGTGCGTGGAGACCGGTGCCCATAGAGAGCAAGACCACAAGTAGGAGTAATAGTCGATTCATACGAGTAAGTTATTTAGGAAGTTAAAGGGTTTACCTCCGGGATGTGGAGGAAGTGAAAATCAATCAAATTTTCACGGTGATGATTAAGGATAGATTACGGGGGTATTTCAACTAATGATTGATTCGAAAATGGCTTTCCGATTAGGGCAGAAGACTGACTTTCGAATAGTTGAGATAATAGCGTTTAGTTAGTGGTACTACGTGCACTGAGAGGAAGAGAAATCGTTTACAGTTGCACTTTTAAAGCAGGGAGTGAATAGTCAGGATGAACATATCTTCCTGATCGTAAGTGATTTGTTAGGGCAAAAATACGGACATGTCCGGATTCTTACAAATGTTGCCTTTGCTGAGAGAATGTGGATAATAGGTCAGGTGGTTTTTAGGCAGCTTTTCTTCGCATTGGCTGCACGTTTTTAACGCTGCGAAAAGCCAGAAAAGTTGCAGTTTTACCCTGCTGAAATCAACAAAAAACAGTTTTTTTGTGCCTTGCATTTACGTTGGTTGTTCGGCTCGTTTTGGGATAGGGGTGGGCTTTGTCAGGTTAAAGTCTTGCGGCATCTGGCTATCGGTTAGCAGTTGGCATAGCGGTGCCCTCCGCTGCATGGCAACGTACCCTAACTAAATGACAGGTAGGTTGAATGTTACTCCTCCTTAGACCTGGCCGATATGAGCCAGGCAGCTGTTAAACCTCACAAATCCGGAGCCCTTCTTCCAGTGCCTTTAGCTTGTCCTCGTAGGTAGGGAGGAATTCCTGGGCGACAAAGCCGGTGAATCCAGTTTCATGAATGGCTTTTATGATAGCAGGGTAATTGAGCTCCTGGCTATCGTTGATCTCATTGCGGCCCGGGACTCCTCCCGTATGGTAGTGACCAATGTAATCGCTGTACCGCTTAATGGTGGCGATAACATCACCCTCCATGATCTGCATGTGGTAGATGTCGTACAAGAGTTTGAACCGATCAGAGCCGATCATTTCAGCCAGCGCAACGCCCCACTCCGTGCGGTCGCACATGTAGTCGGGGTGATTGACCTTACTGTTTAAGAGCTCCATTTGTAGCGTTACGCCCGTCTCTTCTGCGAGTTTGACCATCGGCGCTAGCCCCTTGGCGCAATTGATCATGCCTTCGAGGTCGGTGAGGCGGCGGCGGTTACCGCTCATCACGATCATGTTTTCAATGCCGTGGTCGGCAGCGTCTTTGATTGCTTTGGTATAAATCTTGCGTAGGTTATCCCAGTTGTTAGGATCGTTCCAGCCATTCTCGATCGAGAATCCGTCGAGGGTTCCCATTGCGCAGGTCATGTTGTAGCGCTTTAGCGTTGGCCAATCGTCTACGGTCAGTAGTTCAATACTTTTAAGGCCGATGTCCTGACCTCGTTCACAGAGTTCTTCGAGGGGGATACTGCTGTAGCACCATTTGCAGGTGCTGTGGTTAGTAGTGTAAGCAGCGCCTGCGGCGAGGTCCGCCGCCTCAGTGGCACCAATTGCCCGGCTAAGAGAGATGGCTCCCAGGCCCAGGGCCGCCTGTTGAATGGCTTTACGTCGGTTCATGATCGAGATGGTTTATAGGCTTAAGGTAGGAATTTTGTGCCCAAAAACCGCTCGCATTTCTGCCCGGAATGAAATTTGGCAGGCAGCAGGTGCAGTGTGAGGTAGTGAGCGCTGGGCTCGTCGAATGTGTTGTTACTTTGAAAGATGTGTTCGGGTCTTCGTTGGGAGAGGAGGGTAAGTAGCAGGCGAAAAGCAGTGAATGTTTAGTTTAATGCTAGGTTTGGCAACGATGCTTGGTTTCTTCTTGTTGAAGTAGATCAAACACCAATGTATAGTTTATTTCGTCTGTTGGTCTCTTAGTATGTTAGACGGTCATGACTACCTAACAGTCTAATAGACCAACAGACTTGATGATCATGAAAGATTAGAGCATGATAGTCAGTAACTTGCATTATTGCCTCGTCTAAATCTGACGTTAGTTTACGAAGAGACTGTGCCTTAACTTACCTGGCCTTAACTATGCCTTTCCCACTCATGGCAAAAAAGAAAAAGAGAAATATCGGCTTGCCGCCAGGCTCAGTAGTGTTTACCGGAGCTCGTAAAGTGGATAAGATCAGTATTCACTACTTACAGTACAACCGAACGGATTGTAGCGCGACGCAGCTGGACAACCAGTCTATTCAGGATTTTCACCAGCCAGTAGATGATTTTGTACAGTGGTATGATATTCGTGGTCTCCACGACACCGCGTTGATCAGGGCTTTTGGTCAAGTTTTTTCCGTTCATCCTCTGGCACTGGAAGACATTGTCGATCCCGGTCAGCGCCCAAAAGTGGACGAGTACGAGAAAGGCTTACTGGTGTCGGCAAAAGCGATAGCTTTTGATACAGCTACCCGCAAGATGTCCTTCGAGCAGGTTTCTTTTTACCTGGGAGAAGGGTATCTCCTGACCTTCCAGGAGAACGAAGCGGATCTGTTCTCCGTGATCCGTCAACGGATCGAGTTAAACGGTGGGCGTATCCGGAAACTGGATGCCGGTTATCTCTTGTACGCGTTACTGGATTACCTGGTGGATCAGTACGCCATTACCCTCGACAAAGTAGAAGCAGTACTGGAAGAGATGGAAGCCGTCATTTACCGTGGGCAGGATGCAGACATGCGCAACGAGCTCTACGAGTTGAAGCAAGAGCTCAATCGCCTGCGCAAAGTAATGGTGCCCAGCCGCGAGTTGTTCAATCGATTAGTAGTAGGGGAGTCAACATTGCTTACTGCTTCTACTTTATTGTATTTGCGGGACCTGCGGGACCATCAAATGCAGGCTCTGGAAATCACAGAAGGGTTTCGGGATGGCATAATCGGCTTACAGGATCTCTACCTGTCCGAGTTAAGTTACCGCATGAACAACGTCATGCAATTCCTGGCCATCGTGTCTACTATTTTGATACCACTGACTTTTCTGACAGGGCTCTATGGGATGAATTTTAGCTACATCCCCGGACTAAACCATCCCTCCGGTTTTTGGATACTCGTAGGGGGGATGGCAGGCATTACACTTGCTCTGGTTGTTTACTTCCGGAGGAGAGGATGGTTGTAGTGCCAATACTCAACCGTTGGGTTGATGGGTTTTTACGCATTTTCCGGGGGTAGTAACAGAGAGCAAAAAACAGCCATCCTGTGCCAACGGTTGCGGGGATAATTTGGCTCCAGGGAGCCCAGTCTCCCATTACCGTCCCGATGCCAGCGGAGACCAATGCCGTGAATGCGCCCGTCATGCGGAATAAGTGATCATAGATCCAGAATCGGGGAGAGGTGATCAGGCTCGGCCGAAAGCATCGCCAGCCATCGAAAATCAGGATAGCGACGAGGTAGAGGAGCAGGTACCATACCACCCCCTGATTCCAGACGATGTTAGCGGTTTGCATTTTCCAGAAGAACTGCGCCACGAAACCGCTCGCTACGAGCAGAAGCAATAAGTCGCTCTGGTTTAGTGGCTGAGATTTCCGTTTTACGGCGCGCCAGCCGCTCCAGGCAAGGTAGGCGGATTGTAGGGTTACCACCGTGAGGAATGGTCGGTCGACAAAGTTGAGCACGCCATTGACGGCAGTAAGCATGACGAGGCTCATGAAGAACAGAAAAGCGATTCCCATCCGCCGGTGTCCCTTGCCACCTTTCAGGGTGGCATAGGCTGCAATGCCAAAGCCAATGGCAATTGTACCCGCTATGATGTGGGTGATGATGTTGATGTGATGAAGCATGTCCGATGATTTTGTTGTGGTACAAAGGACATCGGTTTTACCGCTACGGGCCACTAAATACTGGCGAGTTGGTCTTGTGCTTCCGCCAAATGGGCCGGAAGACTGGCGAAGCGGGTTACAATTTCAGTAACGATCGGACTTCTTCTGCATAGCTGGCACTGCTCCTGATGGTTTGTTTCTCCTCCGGCCCCAATGTCAGCACAAAGCGCCCTTTTAAATGTGGGCTTACGCTGGTGATGTGCTCGGTATTAACCAGGTATTTTCGGTGCACCCTACGGAAGGTAGCCGGCAGTCTTTGTTGGAGCTGGCCGATCGCGTAGCTGCCCAGGTGGCGTTCTCCGTTGAGGGTGTATAACAGGACGTAGTTGTCGTAGGCCTCGAAGTGGGTAATGTTTTGCAGTGGAACGAGAATAGTTGTCTCCTCCTTGCGGACGGGGATGCGGGTTAACTCGGTCGCCGGCTCCGGGAGGGAAGGAGCCTCGGTGGCTGGCTGTTGTGCCTGAAACCAGCGGATAGTCATGAGGCCAAGTACTACACTCAGAATACTATTGAAAATATAAATCCCTCCAGCCGTCCCTGGCTGGTACGTAGAACTGGTGAATAGCAGGTAGTCGGCGACTCTTTGCCCTTCAGTCGTCAGCAGGCCAATTACGATGCAGGAGATCAAGACCAGGACGATGGAGGTTGCCGTTGGCTTTTCCTGACCGGTCATTGCACCTGCGTTCTCGGAAACTACCAACAAAGGATACCCGATCATGATGCTGATGGCTACTTGCAAAACCAGACTGCGCCCCAGCGCATCATAGACGCCAAGGGCATAATTGGCTACTCCAAGCGCGAGCCCTATCAGCAGAATGAGCCAAAATTGGCGGTTGGCGGCAGAGAAGGAAATGTTAGTTGTCAGAGGATAGTGGTTTTTGGTAAGATCGGAAATTATCCACGCCTGCCCAAGAGGGGTATGACCTAAGCCATGTTACTACATTTCTTTTCTAGCTGGAGGTAGCCCTTTTTATAAGTCTCTCCGGTTGAGGGCGTTCACAGCATGCGCTGCGGCTCTGGCGGTGAGCGCCATATAGGTCAGGCTGGGGTTAACACATCCTGCTGAAGTCATGGCTGCACCATCCGTTACGTACAGATTTTTGCAGCTCCATACCTGATTGTGGGCATTGAGGACGGATGTTTTCGGGTCGCGGCCCATTCTGGCCGACCCCATCTCGTGAATACTGAAACCGGGATGCGCCTCATCTTCGTAAGGTTGGATGTTTTTTCCTCCTGCCGCCTCCAGCATTTCGATGGCGTAGGCCTTCATGTCTTTGCGCATGGCACGTTCATTTTCCCCGAAGGCGACGTCCATCACCAGGGTAGGTAGTCCGTCTTTATCAACTTTGTCGGGGTGGAGCGTAACCCGGTTGTCGGGGTTAGGGAGTGACTCTCCAAAGGCGGTCATGCCCAGATTCCAGGCCCCCGGCCTGGTCAGTGCTTCTTTGAGCTGCGGCCCCGGAGCAACGGAGAGCTCCCGGATCACGTGTCCCCAGCCACCTCGGCCACCACCGCCCTGGTAGCCGAAGCCCCGCAGGTAATTACGTTTTCGATCCTGGCCTACGTTCACAAAGCGAGGGATGTAAAAACCTACGGGTTTGCGTCCTTTATAGTATTTGTCCTCGTATCCTTCGAAGGTAGCACTTGCTCCAATTCGGTGGTGGTGGTCCATGATGTTGCGGCCAACCATATCGTTGTCGTTCCCCAGCCCGTTGGGCTGGGCGGCAGATTTGCTGGACAGCAAAATGGCCGCTGAATTCAAGGTTGAGGCACAGAGGAAAACAACTCCACGGCTGTAGAATTCAACCTCTTCTCCCGTCTCTGTCATCTTAACCCGCACGCCGGCTGCGCGCTGCTTATCGGCATCGTAGATGATTTCCCGAACGGCAGCATTCGCCATCAGGGTCATGTTTCCGGTATCTGCCGCCACCGGAAGGGTGGCGGAGTTGGAGCTGAAGTAGCCACCGTAGGGGCACCCTCTGCGGCAGCGATCCCGGTTACGGCAATTCCCACGGGTACCTCCGTTGATCTGAGGGTCATATGCTGTGAGGTGGGCAACACGGCCTTCAGAGACCAGGCGATCCGGAAATTTCTGGTGGATGGTATCTCTGAAATCAGCCTCGACACAGTTCAGGGGCATTGGTGGCTGGAAAGGGCCGTCGGGGAAGTTGGCGCGGCCTTCGGCGCGGCCGCTGATGCCGACGAAGCGCGTGGTGTAGTCATACCACGGTTGCAGGTCTTTGTACCTGATGGGCCAGTCGATCCCAACGCCCTCGCGGGCGTTGGCCGTGAAGTCGAGATCACTCAGTTGGTAACAGTGCCTTCCCCAGACGAGGCTGCGCCCACCGGTTTGGTAGGCCCTGATCCAGTCAAAACGCCGTTTTTCGGTAAAAGGGTAGTCGCTGTCTTTAACGAAGTGGTGGATGCAGCTTTGCTGCATGATGTAACTTTTACGCCCTAACGACCAGTAATCTTTTTGAATAACGTCCTCCGGAATGCGATTCTGGAGGGGTAAGTCCCATACATCAAGCGTTGCCGTGGGGTAGTCTCCGTGCCGGATCATTTTACCTCGCTCCAGCACCAGGGTTTTCAGGCCTTTTTTACACAGTTCCATGGCGGCCCAGCCGCCGGAGATACCGGTGCCGATCACAATAGCGTCGTAAGTGTTCTTGTCTTTTGCTTGCATGGTCAGGGGTTGGGAGGGAAGATACGAGATCGAATAAAAATGGCGGCGGCAACTGCAAGTAGGGTGAGGCATTGGCACAGGATTCTTGTTTGCCGTCTTGAACATCCATCTTGCTGAGGATTTATCGGGGCGAGTAGACAACCCCTTGCGGACAACTTCTGTCATATTAGCAGCGTTCAGTACTTCTTAGAGCCTGTTTGGGAATGAGCTTCGCTATCACTTCTGAGTTGGACTCTGATCGAGAGCAGTAGTTTTTCGTCTGTTCAGAGTCAGGAAATGGCTTCATACAGGGGTATTAGTACATTTTCTGAACGAAAAACTGGCTAAAAAGCATCGTTTGCAGGCTGGGAGCAGGCTCTCAAACAAGCTCTTAACTACCTTCGTGTTACCAACTGATCTACGCGCGTTTTGACCCCCGCTGAACTTAAAGCATTACTGCAACCCGAGAATGACCTGGAAGCCAGCTTCCTTGATGACCCTGAATTCTGCCGAGGCCTGCAGTGGGGCGTACCTCGTTTTGGTCATCCGGAGGGAACGATCTGGCGACACATCATCGAGGTGAACGCGAATATTGACCGCCTGCCGATATCGGAAGAAGAGAGACGCCTGCTTCGTATTATTTGCTGGGTGCACGACACCTTCAAGCACATTGAGCATAAGGGTAATCCGCGTGATTGGACGCGGCACCATGCTGTCTATGCCCGGAAATTTTTGCAGCAATACGTTGACGACCAACTGCTGCTCAACGTAGTGGAGCACCACGATGAAGCTTACTATTGCTGGCGTCTGGCGCATCTCTACCACAAGCTGGAAGAAAGTGATGACCGCCTCAATGACTTACGGGCCAGCGTCGGGGACTACTGGCAGTTGTATTACCTGTTTTTCAAATGTGATACCTCAACCGGAGACAAGAACCCGGCTCCGTTGATCTGGTTTGAAAATACCATGACGGGCATTGATGTCGTAGAATTCCGATAGATCGTATCTCCCTAAACTACCTACAGGGTTTTTCGCTGCGGACAACGATGGCAAAACGCTATTTTTGCGACGTACTGTAGCCGTCCTTTGCGGCAGCGCATCAAATACCAATACTTGCGTTATTCTTCCTTACTTCTCGTGTTGCTCTGTGGTTGGATGGCGCTTGCCGTCTTTCTGCATCTCGACGATATGTCGGTGGAAATCTACGATGAGGCCCGGCGGGCGGTTAGCGCCGCCGAGATGGCCGATGGTAAGGCAAACCTTTTGGTACCTACCTACAATGGTGCCCCTGATCACTGGGGGACTAAACCTTCGCTCCTGGTAGTTTGTCAGGCGTTTTGGATGAAGATTTTCGGGGTGGGAGAACTGGCAGTCAGGCTACCCAGTGCACTGGCAACACTCCTGCTTTGTGCCTTACTGATTTGGTGGGGGCGACGTGACTGGGGGAGCCCACTTGCCGGTGCAATGGGAGCGATTGTTATGCTGTGTTGCTGGGAATTTATGGGTAACCACGGCGCCAGAACTGGTGACTTTGATGCCATGCTCACACTTTTTCTCACGGCTCAGGTGGTTTGTTTTTACCGGTGGGTACAAGAGGATAAGATCAAGTGGTTGTGGTTGGCCGGGGCTGCCGTTACGCTAGCCGGCCTGAGCAAAGGTATTGCGGGCGGTTTCTTTTTGCCGGGTATCGGCCTGTGGTTACTGGTAACTACTAAAGGACGCAAGTTCTTACTGCGTCCTGCTCTTTACGGCATCATCAGCCTTGGCATCACGCTGGTGCTGGGCTACTACTTCTTGCGGAACAGCATTGACCCACTGTACCTGGAAATGGTGCAGAATAATGAATTGGGGGGGCGCTTTGCCAGCACCAACGAAGGACACCGGCACCCCTTCTGGTATTACGGTCAGCGTTTGGTGCAGGATAAAACGTTGGGCTATTTATTGCCCTTGCTGTTACCGGCATTGCTGTACTATTTTGGGGTTGCACGGCAGCAATCTGTGCAGGGCGCGGACGCGGGTGCAGCGGCTAGAACGCAGCGCAATGACAATCCGGCACTGTTGGTGAGCCTTACGGCGCTTGTGTTCATGACGGTCATCTCCGTAGCTGCGACCAAGCTATATTGGTACAAAACACCAGTCTTGCCCCTGTTGGGTATCCTGATCGGAGGCTTCTTGTTCCAATTGGCCCGGATGCTGGCCGATAAACTCAGCGGGCGGATGGGTAAAGTGGTCGTGGTTGGTTTCCTAGCCGCGCTGTTTCTGTTTCCCATGGCGCAGATCACGGAGCGCTCGATGCGCCCCCGAAATTACCAGGAGACCCCCGGCCGTAAACTGGGGTATCGGGATTTTATGCGGGCAAAGGAAGTTGAGCCACCCTACACCGTATTGGTTCGTGACTATCACCCAAATGCACGCTTCTACGTTTTGCAGGCCCAGTCTCGGGGCGAAGACGTTCGATTGAAGCGCACCAAGAAACTATTGCCTCCCTTAGTCTACAATGCTGCGCCACCCGGAGGACTGGAGGTAGGGGAGCGGGTGGTGGTCTGCCACTCAGAAACCTGGGATTACCTTTTCAAGCGATTCCGGATGAAGGAGGTCTTCAACCAAGGGAAATGCAAATTAGTGCGCCTGGATACTGTGCGGGAGTAGGTAAATGTTTTGGAACTTACCGGGGTTGGGTTGGTGGGAAAATGTAAGTTCCCTGGTCAACCTGGCTCAACCTGCGATCTGTTGTGCACACCTCCTGTCAGGTGGGCCGGCCTGCTACTTGTTGGCTGCTTATCTTTGCGCGCCCAAAGACTAGCCCCCATGATCACTTACGTCAAAGGTCCATTGGCTCACAAGAACCCCAGCTTCGTTGTTATCGAAGCGGGAGGGATCGGTTACCACATTAACGTTAGTTTGTTTACCTACACCAAGATTGAGAAATCGGATACGGCTAAACTGCTGACGCACTTTCACGTCAAGGAAGATCAACAGACGCTCTATGGTTTTTACGACGAGACGGAACGCAGCCTGTTCCGGATGCTGATTGGTGTAAATGGCGTAGGGCCAGCTACTGCATTGGTGGTGTTGTCGAGTATGAATCCCGAAGAGTTTCGTTCCGCAGTATTGGGAGAAGATGTAGCCTCGATCCGGAAGGTGAAAGGTATTGGACCGAAGACGGCACAGCGGATTATTTTGGACTTGAAGGACAAGATGATGAAAGAAAGCTTCGCTTCTCCAACAATGCTCTCCCCGGAGAGCAATACCCAGCGCTCGGAGGCGTTATCTGCTTTGGTAAATCTTGGCTTTGCCCGGCCAGCAGTGCAACGCGCACTCAATCGGGTTTTTGCCGCTAAGCCCGGTCTTAGTACTGCTGAGGACATCATTAAACTCGCCCTGCGAGAATTGTCGTCTTAATGTCATGATTCGCTAAAAATCTCCTTTGAGGAGAAAAACCACTCTTAAAACTATCTGATCGTAACGGTTACGCGCCCTGGTTGCCGTTGATGGTAGGCCGCCCGGATTTCCCCCGGGATTTGGAAGGATTGATTTTTATGAAAGACAAACTACTCTTAATCACATTAGCTTTTGCCTTTTTTAGTTTTACTGCTCCCTACGCTCCTGGCTATGCGGACCCGGTGACTGATGCTGAAGGTATTGGCGAGGAAATTTTTGAAGCGATCACTTACGGGTGGAAGGAATGGGCTGTGCCACGCACTGCTCCTGGTCCTGACACAGCACCCGCGGCCGCGCCCGAGTTCAGCTACCCTGGATTCTTAGGCATTGCCGATACGCTGCCACCACTGCTTGATCGTCGCAGAGACTTCATCACTGACCCCAACCGTAACTTGATTGACCTCAGAGACCCTGCAGCAGTTGAGCAAACGGTGGAGTATGACCCCACGACTAACCGCTACATCATCCGTGAAAAGATGGGGCGGTTTGATTTTCGCCCACCTACCTACCTCACGCGGGAGGAATACTTCAAGTGGCGGGATCAGCAGGACCAGAAGAAGTATTTCAACCAGTTGGCAGGAGTGGGTAACCCTGATGATGCCATCAATATTGGCGACCCGCTGGCAGATATCGAGCTGGATCCGGATTTGGTGAATAACCTGTTCGGCGGAACGGAGATTGACATCCAACCCCAGGGCGGGGTTGACTTGAGTTTCGGATTGAACTATCAGTTTCAGGACAACCCATTTATCGTAGAACGTTTTCGTCGGAATACCATCTTCGATTTTGACATGGACATTCAAATGAATGTTACCGGCCAAATCGGAGATAAGCTGAAGCTGAATACCAACTACAATACCGGAGCAACCTTCAATTTTGACAATCAGATCAAATTGGACTACAACTCCGAGGCCTTCAGCGAGGATGACATCCTCCGAAAAATTGAGGCCGGAGACGTGAGCCTGCCACTGCGGGGAACCCTGATTGAGGGAGCCCAGTCGCTCTTTGGTCTGAAAACCGAATTACAGTTTGGGCACCTGAAACTCACGGCAATTGCCAGCCAGCAGCGCAGCCAGCGC
>CAZTTF010000097.1:0-6621 GCA_964616365.1 uncultured Lewinella sp.
CAGTACCTCCAGGCGGAACAACTCCAGCACAGCGTGTTCCAGAGCGGGGTCTCCCTGCCGATCGACAATCCTCCGAAGCCGGGTAAGCTGCTCAATGAGTGCGGGCTCCCCAACGAGATAGCCCAGGCGGAAAGCGGGAGAGATGGCTTTAGTGAAGGAGCCTGCATACAACAGCCGGCCATCGTGCCGGGCGCTGGTCAGCGGCATGATGGGTACGTTCCCGTAGTGGAAGTCAAAGTCGTAATCATCTTCGAAGACAAACAGGTTATAGCGCCGGGCCAGCTCCAGTAGTTGAATACGTCTCGCAGCGGGCATGATTACCGTCGTGGGATACTGATGATGAGGTGTCAGGTAAATCATCCTGACTTCGTGTTGCTCCAGTAACTCAGCAACGTGGTCGGTATCCAGTCCTTTGTCGTCAATACGCGCCTCGAGCAAGGTGGCCCCGTGGTAGCGGATAGAATTGTTACCGTTATGCCAGTTCAGGGCAGGTACGATCACTTTATCTCCCGGTTTGACCAGTGCTGTCAGGAACAGGTGAAAGGCATGCGTTACCCCCCTGGTCAACAGAATGTGATCAGGGCTGACCATCAGGCCCCTTGTTTCCCCCAGGTAATCGGCCAGGGCCTGCCGTAAAGGAAGTAAGCCCTGTGGCGAGGCGTAGCCGAGCCGGTGGTACTGGTTGCCGCGTCTGAGCGCCGACTTCCAGGCTCGCTCCAATTCAGTAAGCGGTATGAGACGCGGGTCAGGCAACCCATCATCCAGGTGATACTGCAAATGGGTTACTGATTCCTCAATTTTCAGATAGCTGGGTAACTTGATTGGCTGGGGAGGGTTTATCTCCCCTACCCCGGGAATAGCCACCAGGGTTTTGGCTTCCATGTCCGGCAAGTCGGTAGAGACAAAAGTCCCCTTTCCTTTAGCCGTAAATATCCAATCCTGAAGTTGCAGTTCTTCGTACGCCTGCACAACGTTTTTCCGGTGAATGCCAAGTCGCTCACTTAACTGCCGGCTGCTCGGCAGCCGGACGCCTGGCTGCAAGTACCCCAGCTGAATCTGCTCGATCAGACCTTCAGTGATCTGGCGGTAAAGCGGCGTGCCATTATTACGGGAAAGATGAAGTGGGCGCAGCATTAGTGGACTACATTGTTTTACACAATTGGAGCCACAAAGGTAGTCCGCATCCAAATAGATTTGCAAACAGTTTGTCACACCTCAGAAGTGGTTTATCCACCATTTGGGCCTCGACCAATAATACCGTGTGGCCACCAATCTCAAATTTACTATCCTATGAAATCCGCCAGAACCACTCCCTCTCGTTACCCCAAGCGTGCTTTTCACGATCCCGCAACGGTTTACCCGATTCTTGACGAAGCGCTTTTCTGCACAATGAGTTTTGTCTGGGAAGGTCGGGTAAGGTCCATCCCTCAGTCAATAGTCCGGATAGAGGACGCTGTCTACTTCCATGCCAGCGTTGGCAGCCACTTCTTCCGCAGTCTTGCGGACTTAGACGAAGTTTGCATAACCGTCACCCTTGCTGATGACATTGTCGTAGCAAAAACTGCCTATAATCATTCTATCAACTACCGGTCGGTAGTCTTATGGGGGAAGCCTGAAGTTATCGATGAGCACGACGAGAAGTACGCTGCCTTTAAGACTCTGACCGAGAAGATGGTTCCCGGAAGCTGGGATTACCTCATCCCCATGACTGATAAGCAAATGGCTAAAACAATGGCCATCAAAGTTCCTATTTCAGAAGCTTCGGCAAAGGTCCGACAGGGGCCACCAACAGACGTTGAAAGTGAGCAAGACATCTGGACTGGACTGATCCCGATCAAACCCGTACGCGGCCAGCCGATTTCAGGGCCAGACGCTGCGGGCATTGACCTGCCAGCCCACTTACGCTAAATGTCTTATTCCGCCTGTTCGATGTCCTTAGGGGTATTGTGCGCCAGAGGGATGGGCTGGGTTGCATCAGCAATGTTCCCCAGAAAACGGGTCTGCTGGTAGTTACGGGGGCGATAATGCCGGACACCGTCCGGCAAATTGAGTTTCAAATGGTCCATGGGGAAGGATAGTTTACCGTGAGGTTCGGATGTGATTGTCATCGTAAGCCAATGATTATCAGATTTAATCTATTACCACAATAGGTAGGGGGGTAGTTTGTAGTGCGGGCGTGATAGGCGGCACTACACACTACCTGCTACCTACTTGAATAACGTGTTGTATACTGATGACCAGATGCTTACGCCATGCGTTTACAGCGAACATCAAGTGTAGTTCATTAATGCGTGGACCTAACAGCAGAACCTCAAAGTGGTTTACTGCCCGACAGTTTTAGCGGCAAGCTTCCGGACCATCAACCCCTTTTCTGCCATCCGTTCAAAATCGTCGTAGCCGTCCTCCGGAAAACCCTGGCGTGTTCGGTGGATCCAGAATTGGTTGGAGAGCTCTTGCCCGAAAATCTTCTCAAGCGCTTCCCGGCCGTTAACGTACCCGATCAGGCCACCCCAGGTGGCCGTGGGGTTGTCGCTATCCCAGCCACAGAGGGTGCCAATCTTCACTGTTTCCCGGAAATCACCTTCGCCGTAGAAAAGACTGATGAGTGACGCGGCAAAGTTGATCCCGGCGGCGAAGCAGCCATTGCAGTAGATGTTTTGGCTGGTGATGTCGTAGCCATCGGCCTGTTCCACCTGATAGCGCTGGTAGACTTCATCGCGACACTGCTCCCAGGGGATACCGGCATCGTAGCGGCTGCGGACAAAGTCATACATCGCGGCGGGGTACCCGCCGTTAAGGACTTCCTTTGCCCGGTCGGCCATACTCAGCACCTGCGTCCCCGCCAAATCGCCCCGAGGCAAATCGGCTGCCAGGCTATACATCACGACGTAAAATTGGGCAATCGCCTCCGCCTCATAGTTGGCCGCCACCCGAATGGGCAGGCGTGCCATCTCCAACGCCCGTTTAGGGTTGCCAGGAGCATACAAGCCAAAAATCTCGGTGGTCAGCTGCGCATCGATCATGGCATAATGCTCGTTACGGGCAGAATCCGAAGTCGCCGGAGGCAATACCCCCTCCACCATGAGGTGCAGGGCCCGCTCATTACTCACCCAGAGGTAGTTCTCTTCTTCAGTACGAATGTGGCGCAACCACCCTTCCCTGATCTGCTCCGGTGTAAGCAGTGCCGTATCGTGCCGGAGCAACAACTCCTGATAGATATACTCTATGTCGGTATCATCATCTGCCCCCCAAACGGAGTCTTCAGGCACCAGCACAAAGTCGATCACCGGAGAAATATCGCTGATCTTTCCTGCCGACCAGATGTTTGGTTCGTCCGGTCCTCCCCAATTATCCCGGGTATAGAAGGCGCCGGTACGGATCTCGCCTATATCGCCAATTTTATCCATCTCCGTCACGAGCCCTGTCCAGTTTGCGATGCACTGCCCCAACCAAAAACCAGCAAATTGGTCCATTGAGGTAGCGGGCACCGGCGATTCCTCCGGGACATCGGCCGATGTACAGGAAGCAAAAAGCAGCAGTATGCTCAGCGCAGCAAAGGAGAAGTTGGGCGTAGAAAGGACAGCTCGGCTCATAGCCTTAAAGATAGGTGCCGTTTACGGAAGCCTGGGCCTTCCTACTTCAACAACTCTTCCACCATTACCCCAGCCGACACCCGGCCTTTCCGGTCTACGAACGCCCGGTCGGTACCGTCGCCAATTTCGTAGGTGATGCCTTCCGCCCCGAACTGCGTGCGGAACCAGGACATGGTGGTGGGTTTCCCGATCGGCTCCGCCTCCTCGTTGATCTTGAAATCACCGCCAATCTCGCGTTCAATTCCCGCCAGCCAGGCATCCTTGAAGCCAGGCAGTGCCGATTTAGGTTTTACTTCGTCGTTATGGGTATAGTAAACGTCCGCCCACGTAGAGTGGAAGTCCATGCCCAGCACGACCTTACTGCGGTACTCCTTGCGGAACGCTACTACGTCGTTCGCGATGGCATACGCCTCCGGTTGACGGTAGTAGGCCCAGTCGCGGTTGGAGTCAATCCCTCCGGCAGTGTGTCTCCAGTGCCCGAGGTCAACCCCATCGGGGTTGAGCAAGGGGTAGACTAACACCTGGTACTTCGCCAGAAACTCCGTCAAACGCGGGTGCGCCAGCAGACCGTCCATAAAGCTTTGCAGCGCCAGGAATCCCGTTACTTCCGGAGGGTGTTGACGGCTGAACAACACAATTGTCGGCCGCTTATCGGCCGCACCACTGCGGAGGTCAAGCCGCAGCAGGTCACGCCCCAGCTTACTTTGTCCTACGGTCTGCAGACTTACGTTCGGATGCTGCTGTAGCGCTTCTGCCCAGGCCAGCACATCAGCGGAATTAATGACTTCCTGCCCGGCCAGATAGAGGGTTTCTCCGGCTTTCATATCTAGGACGACGTATAGCTCTTTACCGTTAATATTACGCAGCACGTTGGTGCTGTCCACCGGCACCCAGTTCTTCCGGTCCGCACTTACTTTTGGGTAATATCGGTGATTGGCATCATCCCCATAGGTAAGGTGTACCGTAAACCGCTTATCCCGTTCCGCCCGGATACGGAAGGCATACCAGGGACTGGGGTTGATGGGGACATTCTCTGGCTCAATCCAAATCTGGTACAGGTTACTGGCTTCCTGATTGACTTGGTTTACCCTCGCTCCGTCAAACTGATTATCAAAGGTCAGGCCACTACCCCAAAATTTCCACTCCCGCTTTTCCTGTTGATTAATCGCTTGAGTAGATGTATCAACAGGAGTAGGAAAATCGTAATGACGGGCGCCTTGGTGGCAGGCGGTAAGGAACAAGAAAATGGAGAAGTAGAGGAGGTAGCGCATGTACAAAGTTAAAAAATGCTAGTTCCTGGCATATTGCAACCTCAACACCATCGCTCTTGAGATTTATACTCCCCTCCGCCACCCTAAGCATTTTTTAGCTTCGAGCGTGGCAGTCTGTTCGCCTTCGGGTTTCATAGTGCAACTATCGCATACATAATCGTGCACCACCAGACCATTACAAATGCTCAACGATCACCTTTACCTGATTACCCTGATCAATACTCCTAGTTAGAATCTAAATATGCCGGGCGAACCATAGATGGATAGCCACTATGCACTGCTTTTGAGGTCACCGACACGTGCACCTGCGGCCGCGCCCACGGAGCCTCACTCGATAACTGATGTGATCCACGCACTGGCGGTAGCTACCCTCATGTATACACTAATGTCGCCGTAGCTACCGTCCCGGTGGTCGACGATCGGTTCTTCAGCACCGCCCGACAGTACGCCGGCCACCTTCCAGATGCCATCGGCATCTAAGACAAATAAGGGGCCTCCGCTATCACCTTCTACCGTCGAGCCCTCCAGATTGAGAGCAGTGGCACTACTATTCCCTCCACCGAGCAATGGCTCATCGGAGCTTTGGCGGTTGTCGCCAAGGCTGTTCACCAAGCCGCCGGGGTGGTCAAAATCAAAAGCCAGTAGCCCTCCGGGGAAGCGCTGACCGCCCACCGAACTCTCCAGGCCGGCTACCTTCCGGTCCAACACATTCTGAAAGGCACGTCGCTGAGAGAAAGCTTCGGGATCCTCCCCGGCCAGGCCGGACAAATCCCCGTATCCCGCCCCCCAGACAGTTGTCCCCAATCCTTCCTCCGTAGTGACAAACATGGGAGCCGGCGTCACGTTGGTAATGGGCGATTGCAACCGTACTAGACAAAGATCATTGGCAGAAGAAAAACCATCATCCTGCGTGGTCCAGGTAGGGAAAAATACGAGTTCAGCTACCGAGAACCTTGCCTCAGGATCATTAGGATCACTTCCGGTCAACACCTCAATGCCACTAACCGGCGCAGGGCTGCTTTGCTCGTCAGCTACAAAAAAATTGTGGCCGGCCGTAAGGATCCATTCAGGGTGAACCAGCGTGCCGGTCGCTACAAACTCTTGGTTAGCGCTACCATCAAGGCTATAAGAAAAAGCTACCACACTTTCCAGGTCAGGACCACCGGGTACCACTCCTGTTGCTATACTCGTGTAGTCTGTCAGGCTCCGATCGTGGCGGATACCAAAAGTTTCCTCGGACGTTGGTACGATCGGGTCATCTTCAAATCCACCACAGGAAGACATGAAAACAACAATAAACAGCACAGAAAGGCAGCAAAAACGACGAAACATTCGGGAGCAGTTAAAGTGGCCTAGCCAAGAACCAACAGGATTGCGGAGCGGCTAGCTTGAAAAGTGTGAATCAGTTGAAGCTCTTAACTGCCTTTTTCCCTGCATTCGTATAAAAGCGGTGCCGATTTCTACTTCGTACCCCTCGGAATCAACGTCGTCGGGAACACCACGTAACTCTCGTTGCCATCCAGTCCTACGGTGCTTACGCCAAAGAAGTAGTTATCAACCACAATGTTATTGAAGGTGTAATTCAGTTCGTCAGCAGGGACAAAGCGCTTGTGCGACCACTGGGGCTCAGTGGTCAGGCGGTAGTGCACATAGTAGCCTGCAATCGGGGTATTGGTTTCGGGGACTTCCCATTTTAGGCGCGCCGAAGGCTCGACAGTTCCACCAATCATTACCAGTGGCGGTGGTGGCGGTGCTGC
>CAZTTF010000098.1:0-10945 GCA_964616365.1 uncultured Lewinella sp.
GGTGTTTTCGACAATTACCAACGGTGGCGGGTCAGTAACATCCTCAAGACGTTCAACCACATGAACAGGAACCGCGATGTGGACGGGCGACGCATCGGAATCAATGACATCAGCAACTTCGAACAGACGCTGGACATGCAAACAGCCGAGTTGGTCACCACCTTTGACGTGGGCGATAAGCTCTCAGTAAAGCACACCCTGATGTCTTTGCGCCACCTTCCGTTTACGGCGCTGGCGCAGGTGCAATTGACGGCTAAAAAGGCAGTGCGGATAACTCCGATGTCGGTCATCGAAGCCCCAAACCATCTCCGCGATGTGCGCAATACCTTCAACCAGATCGACCGTCCGCACGTCTTACTGAATCTGCTAACGAGCCTGGCCGACAGTCCCTCGGGCGCCCATAAGGTCGCCGCCTCAACGGCATTCCTGTTGCCCGAGCCCCACGGCTCGGAGCCAGAGATCATCCACGAAGACTGGGATTTCAACATGCACCTGGCCAAGTTCCACCGCGAGCTCGCAGCGGGAGAAACCTACACCTTCGGCGTAGTGGGCTCCAGCACCGCCAGCGAGCATTTCGCCGACCCGCTCAACGAAGCTGAGCGCCTCACCATCTTCGCCAAACTCGAAGGCATGGACCGCCTCATCAGGCGGCACCGAATGGCCTGGCGGGAGCTCTGGAAATCTGACATCCAGATCGAGGGCAACGTCCGTGATCAGGTGGCCGTCCGCTCCGCCCTGTACCACCTTTACAGCTTCGCCAGATCTGGCCAGGCCTACAGCCTCTCCCCCATGGGCTTATCCGGCCTGGGCTATAACGGCCACGTTTTTTGGGATACCGAAATCTGGATGTACCCCGCCATTCTAGCCTTGCAGCCAGGCATGGCAAAATCAATCATGCAGTACCGTTACGACCGCCTCCCGGCGGCCCGGATGAACGCCTTCGCCCACGGCTATGACGGGGCGATGTTCCCCTGGGAATCGGCCGATGACGGCTCGGAAGACACCCCCGTCTGGGCCCTGACCGGCCCCTTCCAACACCACATCACCGGCGACGTAGCCTGGGCCATGTGGAAGTACTATCAGACCACCCAGGATAAGGAATGGCTCCGGACCACCGGCTACCCCGTAATTCGGGAAGCGGCAGACTTCTTCGCCAGCCGTGTAGACCGCGTAGCGCCCGGTGCCTACAACATTGATAATGTTATCGGTGCCAACGAATGGGAGGAAAATATCGACAACAATGCCTACACCAACGGCATGGCCATCACGGCCCTGCGTATTGGCACCGAAGCCGCCACAGTTCTCGGCCTGGAAGCGAACCCCGACTGGGAGCACGTCGCCCAAAACATCCCCATCCTGAAGTTTGCGGACGGAACCACTAAGGAGAACGCCACCTACGACGGCGTAATCATTAAGCAAGCGGATGCGAACCTGCTCAGCTGGCCAATGGACATCATCCGCGACGAAGCGCAGATCCGTAAGGACCTCGACTACTACGTCCCCCGCATGGCGCCAGATGGCCCCGCCATGGGCAAAGCCATTCAAGCGCTGCTCTATGCCCGACTGGACGAAAAGGAAAAAGCCTACGACCTCTTCGTCGAGAGTTACCTCCCCAATGAAGTGCCACCGTTTGGCGTCCTCGCTGAAACGGCTGGAGGCACCAACCCATATTTTGCTACTGGCGCAGGGGGAATGTTGCAAGCCGTACTCTACGGCTTTGGCGGACTCGAGTTTACCGACGCAGGGATTATCCAGAAGGGTGGTTGGCTCCCCAGTGCCTGGACCTCCCTGACGATTACGGGAGTTGGAAAAGATGGCCGTACTTTCACGGTAAAGTAGACGCCAATAGGCGTCTCACAATTTTTCACCATGCTAGACAAATCCCTACTCGCCGAAAAGCTTGACCAGCTAATCATCCTGACGGAAAAAAAGATCGTGGGGTACGAGGAAATGTCGGCGCCCGTTGCTCCGAACGATGCCATCGGACGGGTTTCCCGGATGGATGCTATCAATAACAAGGCAGTCACCGAGGCGGCGCTACGCACCGCCCGTCGGAAGTTGGATCGCTTGCAGACCATGAAGTCCAACCTCGATGATCCGAACCTGGGCTTATGCAAGCGTTGTGGGAAAGCCATCCCCATTGCCCGTTTGCTGGCGATGCCGGAGAGTCCGTTTTGTGTGCGGTGTAGCCATTGATCAACGCCGAAACTTTACTGCCAGAAACAGTGAATACTACCTGCGGTATCGAGCAAAGCTCCCGGTAGGCCCGTTAGCCCGGTATGGATAATTATACACTAACCGTTTACCTGGATAACATTCGTGCAGGGCATGCCTATCTCGAACTTACCCCTCCCGGCTGCCAGTCTGGTGAAGTCTTTGGCTTCTACCCCGAAAAATTTGATGAAAAGCGGGAGGTGCTTTTCGGTAAAGGAATGATCAGGCAGGACGCTGAGCGCCTGGCACTGAGCAAGTCGGAAAACCGGATTAACCAATCCGCCAAAGAGCACGTTCTGACCTCCCTGGAATTTAAACGGGCGTTGACTTTTCTTCAAAACCAAATAGAAAAGCCGAACTACTATTTTCTGATCGGCTACAATTGCATTGACTTCATCCAAGATGTGTTTAATGCCGCCAAAGGCGAGCAAGCAAAAAACTTTCTCTCGTCCTATTCGGAAGGAGAGCTTAAGGATCTTTCTTGGGTAGGAACTTACGCGCGGTTGAGGAAGTTTCCTGGGTAGACCGTCTGAGTGATATAGGTAGCGTACGCTCCACCAAAGCCTCATCCATCACAAGAAGAATCACCCTCCTCGGGCCGGAGCCCCTCGCCCGGTAGCGCATGCAGCAAGCTTGTTCCGATAAAAGCTAAGTTCCATCTTTCGGGCCGGAGCCCCTCGCCCGGTAACATCAAGTAGGTGCGGCAGCGCCCTTGCCGGTCCTACGCAAAGTCCTCCTCATCCCCGAGTTCCAGTCTTGCGCCGGCGAGTTCCCGCATGGCGTGTTGTTCCCCCAGTTTTTTCGTGATGGCCATGCCGGTGGAATATACCTGCCAGGCCTGGGCTGGTTCGTTGAGTCGTTCGAGGGTTTTGCCGAGGTGGTAGTAGGTACCGATGTATTCAGGTTGATCGGCAATTAATGCCTCGTATATCTCCCTGGCACCTGCGTCCGCGCCCTCTTTCTCGTACTCTTTGGCCAAGGCAAACCGGAGAAAGGCATCGGTGGGCGAATCTTCGAGCATGGCTTCAATCTGGGCTTTGCGGGACATAGCGGTCGTTTATCGGTTATGCAGGAAGTAACAACATGAACGGCAAAATGGTCAAACGGGCGCCACGATTTTTCGCTTTCCTGACCGGGAAGTAGTGGGGCGCGGACGCGGGTGCATAACCGGGACCAAAAGCTAAGAAAGCAAAGCTGATGCAGCCAGCCAGGCCATCAAACCGGTGCCCGTTTCCAGGCAAGCCTCATCGACATCAAAGGTATCGGTGTGCACCGGGCTGGTAATACCCCGCTGCGGGTTAGCGACGCCAAGGCGATAGAAGCAGGCCGGCAGGTGATGGCTGTAAAAGGCGAAGTCCTCACCGGTCATCCGGATGGGAAGCTCCACCACATTTTCTTCCCCCAGATAGGCACGGGCCTGATCAAAGGCGCGCCGGGTAAGGGCTTCTTCATTTTTTAGGAAGGGATACCCGTGGTGAATGTCTACCTCCGCCTGGCCGCCCAGGGCGGCCGCCATACCCGTCACCAACTCCGTAAGCCGGGCTTTCAACTCCCGGCGCCACTCTTCATTAAGCGTGCGCATCGTCCCCTGTACACGGACGGTATTGGGGATGATGTTGGTTGCTCCTCCGTCGCTTTCAATCTTACCAAAAGTAATGACTGCCGGGAGGGTCGGGTCGGTGTTCCGGCTGACGAGCTGCTGCACCGCCGTGATGATCTGCGCCGTGATCACGATGGGGTCGACAGCGTTGTGGGGCATGGCTCCGTGTCCTCCCCTGCCCGTGATCGTGAGGTAGAGTTCGTCGGTACTGGCCATATAGATACCCGGCCGAAAACCTACTTTACCTGCTGCTAGAGGCGGATGGACGTGTTGCCCGAAAATGGCCTTTGGAACCGGACCCTTGAGGGCTCCGTCCCGAATCATGAGGGTTGCGCCTCCGGGGAGTTTTTCTTCCCCCGGCTGAAACAACAGCCGGACCGTACCCGCAAGCTGTTCTTTCACTTGCTCCAGAATGGCCGCAGTACCCAATAAACTCGTCGTATGCACATCATGCCCGCAGGCATGCATTACACCAGGGTTGGTGGACTTGTAATCGACCTCGTTCTGCTCCGTAATCGGCAAGGCATCGATATCTGCCCGCAGGGCGATGGTTGGACCACTCCCCTGCCCTCCCCGGATTTCTCCCAGGATGCCTGTTCCGGCGATTTCCCGAAAGGCGATGCCCATTTCCCCGAGTCTACGGGCAATGTAAGCCTGGGTATCATACTCCACAAAGCTCAGTTCGGGATGGGCGTGCAGGTGCCGCCGGTCGGCAACCGACTGGGTAAGTTGCGCTGCGGCCAGATCACGAATTCTGCCTTTAATATCCTTGGTCATGCATTATCTGATTTCGATCGATTGGATCTTACTGCCTACCACCAACTGGTCGGCTACATCCTGTCCGTCAACAACCGCTCCGAAGATGGTATAGTTGCCATCCAGGTGGGGAGTCGGACGATGCGTGATAAAAAACTGGACGCCTTCCGTATCCCGGCCGGCGCTGGCCATGCCAATCAGGCCCGGTGTATCCCACCGTGGCCCTGGCGTTTCGGTGCGCAAGCTAAAATCTTCAGACCCGAATCCATCCCCGATAGGGCCTCCTCCCTGGGCAACAAAGTTGGGTACCACCCGGTGGAAAACCTTATTGTCGTAATACTTCTCCCGGGCCAGGTTGAGAAAGCTTGATACCGTAGCCGGAGCCTGGTCCGGCCATAATTTCAGGGTGATCCTTCCGGCATCCGTGCGCAAGATGACCTCACTATTTCCATTGGTACCGATTTGCTCCCAGTCAATATCCCTTGCCGGCAAGTCAACCACGTGGGGTTCGGGAGCCGGTTCATCCAGCAAGGCTGCTTTGGCTGCCTCTACTGCCCGGTAGGATTCTATGTCTTTCGGCAAGGAAAATCCACGCAAGCTTGCCTCCAGCCAAGCCGGATCGGGGTTGAAAACCCGGTATTCAGCAGCGTTGGCAGCTAATGCGTTGGCCGCCGCATAAGCCGGTCCCACCTCAAGGCTGGTGATCATTTCCTGGAAATAGGTGGATAAGTCCAACCGGACGCGGCGCGTGCTCGCCCGAAAGAAAGCATTAAAGTCCTCGCGCTTACTGATTTGCTCAAGTGCTTCCGCTGCTGCTGTGCGTACGGTGCTAATATCACTTTGCTGGTAGAGCTCGTAAATCGTGCGGTAATTCCAGGCGAACTCTCCCAGCGCCGCCAAAATTGCCCGCTGTTCATAAGGGTCTGTACTTCTGGCGTAGGCTTGCTGTAAGTCGTAATTAATGCGCCCACGATAATCAGCAAAAGACAATGGCAGATGCCGGTTGGCGGCAGCGTACAACGTAAAGCGGATATCCTTCTGGGTAGAATCCCTGGCCAATTGCCGGTAAAAGGTAGCGTCCGTAGGCACCCCATTATTCAGGAAGAAATCGGCAGCGGTTTTGCGGACGAGCGGATGATCGTCCCGCAAGCGCTCCACAATAGGTTCCCGGACACTGACGTAATCGTACTCGCCAAGCGCGCGGAGGGTCTCGGTGCGTACCCGCCAGTCCTGCGCGCTGCGCAGCGCGCGGATCAGGGCAATTTTACTGGTTGCCGTCTTACTCCGGCCAAGTGCCCGGACGACGCCCATCAGAACATCAGGGTTGCGCTCGCGGCGCAACAAACTGCGTAAAGCTTTCTCCTGAGTCGTATCAAGCGTTACCGGAAAACGCTGCAAGTAATAAGCTGCTGGTTTGCGGATCTCTTCCGGGGCTTTTTCTTCCAGAACGAGCGATACCATCCGAGCTCCACCTGCGGAAGACGTGATCTTTCGACGGCCAAAATAAAAGATGCCCCAGGCCTGACCTGCCGTCAATAGCGTATCCGTAATGCGGTAAGTAGTAACCTTTGTGAGCTGGCCGAGGTGCTTTTCCGTTCCAGTTTTACCTACTGCAGCCAACAGGGCAGCATTGTATTCTTTAAACTGCCCCAACGTATCAAAAGCCATGGCCAGGCTATCAGCTACCCGCGCGTCTCCCAGCTGACCCAAAGCATAGGCAGCGGCAGATCGGACATCGGCATCCCGGTCACGCAATAGCTTAATCAACTGATCGGTACCTTCTTGCTCAAGTGCGGGAAAACTGGCCAACCCTCTGGCTGCCAAGTAACGCTGGCTGGCACTGGCATTGCTTAACAAGGCCACGAGGCTATCCTGGGCGCGCGTATTCTGCAATTCATAGACCCGGCGGGTCTCAGGAGCGTTGAGGTCTACCACTACTCCTTCATAAACTGGCTCCTGGGGCGGAATACAACTGACCATGAGGGACAGCAATAGAAGAGCGCTCAGGGGAAAGGAAAAACGAATTACCATGGGTCATAGTCAGTTAGTCGGTAAAGGTAACGCAAGTGTCCCTGACCCGGCAATGCCCGTCAAGGAGACGTTAAAAAGCTATTAGAAAGGGGGCCGTTCGTCGAGTTTCGGCCCTTAATACAACCTAAATTAGCCATTCAGGCGTTATCTTGACGACAACAACCCCAAGGGCCTTATGAAAAAGCTCGATCAGTACCGCAAATCCTTCAGTGAGTTTAACTTCTGGGAGAAGCTCCGCAACTTCGCCACTAAGGTCGGCGTCAAGGCGGTGTATTCCGCCTTATTGCTCTACTACGCCTACCAGCGATCTGAAACTCCGAGTTGGGCAAAACGGCTCATTATTGGCGTCCTGGGCTACCTGGTTGCCCCCATTGATGCCATCCCTGACCTTTCGGTCTTTATTGGCTTTACGGACGATGTAGGGCTACTCAGCTTTGCGCTGGTAACGGTCGCGGCCTTTGTTAATGACGATGTTCGGGGACAGGCGCGAGAGCGCCTGGAAGGCTGGTTTCCGGATGTCAACGAGGAGGACCTGGCAGCAGTAGACAAACAACTCTAGGCAATACGTCAGGCCATATACACTACTCTGCCACCAGAGGTGACCGCTGTGAGTATTGCGGCATTACCCTTTTTGAGGGAGACCATTCTGGAAGATTTCACCTCTTAGCGTCGCGTTAAACATGGCGCCATTGTGTCCCGATCTCCCTTCACTAACAATCTGATTGCAAGATTAAGGCGTCACCTTTGCGCCCCTTCCCCGCTGGTCCTTATCTTGTGCATCTATGAGCAATGTTGTCGATCAAGCTGTGCTGCTACAGGCAGTGGAAGCTTACGTTGAGAAATACATCCAGGAGGAAGTTGACCCCGATTTTGTGTACCACAATTTTCAGCACACCTGTGCCGTAGTCGAAGCTGCTAAAGAGTTGGCAGACCACTACGACGTTACGGAGCAGGATCGCCTGGCCATTGTTCTGGCAGCATGGTTTCATGACACCGGCTATTCAGGAGGCTGGGAGAATCATGAAGAGCGGAGCGTGGACATTGCCCTTAAATGGCTTAACGAGCAGGAGGTTGACGACCGGGAACTGTGCGATACCATTGTTGGCGCCATCAGGGCCACCAAGATGGATCAAAAGCCTAATACCTTCCTGGAAGAAATCGTTGCCGACGCTGACCTCAGCCACCTCGGTGACCTCAGCTATTGGGACCGCTGCGGTCGCGTTCGCCAGGAATTCGCACTGACGCGCGACCTGAATATGTCAGAACAGGAGTGGGTTGACTTTGAGTTGGGTTTCATGCTTAATCATGAGTACTACACGGAAGCTGCCAGAGAGCTCTACGGCGACCGCAAGAGCAAGCACGTTAAGCAGTTGTATAAGCGCAAAAAAGCGCTTTATCCCGACCAGACGCCCACCAACCTGAAGGAATTGGAACTGGCAAAAAAGAAGAAAAAGAAAGCCAAGAAGAATAAGAAAACGACGAAGAAAAAGGCGGAGGCGGCAGAATTCAAACCCGGCCGTGGCGTAGAGACAATGTACCGTGCAACCTACCGGACCCACGTCAACCTGAGTAGTATTGCCGATAATAAAGCCAACATCATGCTCTCAGTCAATGCCATCGTACTGAGTGTGGTAGTTGCCAATCTGGCGACCAAGCTTGATTCAAATGCTCACCTGGTCATTCCGACCATCATTCTCGTAGGTGTTTGTCTAAGTTCTCTTTTCTATGCCATTCAGGCTACGCGCCCTAAAGTTACGGAGGGAAAAAGCAGCATGGAGGACATCAAAGCCCGCCGGAGTAACCTGCTCTTTTTTGGCAATTTTTACAATATGCCAATCGATGATTTCCACTACGGTATGATGGAGATGATCCGGGATGAAGACTTCCTCTACTCGTCCATGACCCGGGATCTGTATTATCTGGGTGTAGTACTGGCGAAGAAATACACCTTCCTCCGTATCTGCTACAACATCTTCCTTTTTGGCATCATCATTGCGGTCATCGCCTTCCTGCTAGCAGTGCTAATTCACAACGCTAACAACCCGGAGGCCTCGGTCGGTGACGCCACTGAGCTGTTCCGCGGGTTTAATTAATCACCTGCGTTCAGCGCCGTACTCTGTATCCACTATATCTTTCTGTTGTAAGGTCTGTTCTCGGGGTAACTCTGTAGGCCTCGGACGCTTGGAGGAACCTCGTCTCCTGCGCTTTGCTCCGGACAAGGAACGCTCCTGGGACCTTTTGTCAGTCCTGACTACATAAACATCCGGGGCAGGAACAATGACAACTCCGGGATCAGGGTGACTAATGCAAGAACAATCAAACTCACTAGTAAGAAGGGGAAGCCAGCCCTACTTACGTCTCCAATCGGCACCTTTCCAATACCTGCTGCGACGAACAGGCAAACACCTAAGGGCGGGGTCGTCAGGCCAATCATGAGGTTCAACAAGGCGATGACTGAAAAATGGATAGGATCCACGCCTACTGCCAGAGCAACCTTGAGTAAGATCGGGAACAGGATCAACAGGGCTGCGATCGTTTCCATAAAAGTTCCCACAAAAATCAGGAGGAGATTAATCAGCAGCAGCACAACATATGGATTACTGGAGAAGTCAAGGATGCTGGCAGAGACGATCTGCGGCAACTGCTCTGTAATCAGAATATAGCCGAACAGGTTAGCAAAACCGATCAGCACCATCAGGGAAGCCGATGTTTTCATGGAATCCAGAAAAACCACCATTGCCCGGCTCAGCGTTAGTTTTCGGTACACAAAAACACCAACGACCAGGGCATACAGTACTGCAACAATGGAAGCCTCCGTTGGGGTAAACAACCCTCCGATAATACCGTAAAGGATGATGACCGTCATCAACAGAGCCCAGAAAGTATCAATAAAACCTTTACCCACCTCCCGCAGACTGCTCCGCGCATGCTTCGGGTACTTCCGCTTTCGGGAGATATAGTAAGTGTACCCCAATAAGCTGAAGCCCAGTAAGAAGCCGGGGATGGCACCAGCCAGAAACAGCTTTCCTACGGAAAGCCCCGCCAGCGTTGCGGCGATGATCATCGATACACTCGGGGGGATGATAGGGCCAACTGTCGAGGAAGAAGCAGTGACTGCGCAGGCGAAGTCGGCATCATACCCCTCTTTTTTCATGGCAGGAATCATCACTGACCCGATACTCGCAGTATCAGAGATCGCCGTTCCGGAGATGCCGGCAAACAGCATGGAGGCAGCGATGTTTGCCAGGGCCAGTCCCCCTCGGATATGCCCTACAAGATGGTTACAAAAAGAGATGATCTTCTCGGTTAATCCACCGTGGTTCATCAGGTTGCCGGCCATGATAAATCCGGGGATACTGAGCAGGACGAAAACATCGATACCCGAATACATTTTCATCGGGATGATGATCAATGGAGTACCTTCTACTACCAGGAATACCAGACAAGAAAGCCCTAAAGAAAAGGCAATGGGAAACCGCAATAAGATACACACGGCAAAGGTAAGTAAGAGCAGTGCGATCATAGTCAGTTCGGCTTATTGGTGAAGTGGCCACGCAGACGATCGACAGCAAAAATGAGCAGCGATAATCCCAGGAGCAGCATCCCGGCAAAGGGGATAGCCATTGGAAACTTCAGGCTTGGGGAACGCTCCGCCCAGCCCATTAGGGTAAACTGTACCGCCCCGATGGTAAAGATGGCGAACAAGACAACGGTAAGCAGGTCAATAATGAACGATAATCGCTGCTGCCAAATGGGGGAAAGGCGCTGATAGAAAAAGTCGAAGTTTACGTACTCGCTACTCCTAAGCGCGAGGCCGGCAGAAAAGCCAATGGCTAGTACAAAGCAAACACGGGCAGCCTCCTCTGTCCATGAAGGGGCAGTTGCCAGGAACAACCGCGCAAAAATTTGCGTCAGGATGGCCAGTACAAAGCCGAGGGTACTCAGGAAGGTCCCCCATTTCATCATGATGCTTACATATCTGACCAGACGTTTCATTGCACACTATCTTTCAGGAAGCGGTAAACTTCTTGTAATTCAGGGGAAAGCGTATTGTAAATAGCCTTGCCGTGCTTGTGTTTAAAAGCTTCACGGTCAACTTCTACGAAGGTCATGCCTTTTGCCTCCAGATCTTTTCGTACCAAAGCATCATTCTCAGTGAAGAGTGTGCGCTCATACTCTTGCATTTCGCGGGCGCATTCCAGGAAAATTGCCTGTAGATCTGGTGGCATCCGCTGAAATTGTTGTTCTCCAATTACGGGATAAGTCCAGCCAAATACATGGCTCGTCAGGTTAACGTATTCCTGAACCTCATACATGGCTGCCATTTTTGTGAGTGGCAATGGG
>CAZTTF010000099.1:0-47433 GCA_964616365.1 uncultured Lewinella sp.
AAGGTAATGTTTGCTGCGGAGGTTTTAGTTGCGATTAAGCTTCCAAAGCTCTTTGGTGCGCGGATCATCCTTACGGTGGGTATACAGATAGTCCACATAAGCCCTCTTCACTCGGTGAATGTTCATCTGCCCGTACTTTTCTAACAGGATGCTAGAGTAATCTTCTCCGAAGGTCATCCGGCTCCCCAGCAAGAAGGTTTCGACGGACGTCTCCCCTGAAGAGAGCTGGAACTCCAACATGTCTTTCATTAACGGATCACTGGGCAAAACTCCATGCACCGGAATACTACTGAAACCAATAATATCAGGGTATGGCTGGTACAGCTTACCGCTCTCAGCGACAAGTTGCTCCGTCGGGTCCCCTCCGAGACTGGACGCTATCATCGGCGCATAGGAACCACCGGGCTGGGCATCAGGGTTCGTTGCCCAGAACAGCGCTTCAAGCCCGAATTGATCGGCGTAGCCCCGGAAGGTCAACCAGTCGTCGATATAGAAAAGGAATACCTGATCAGAGAGCACGGAATCCCGCGACGCTGCCTCAGCAAAGGGCGCATAGTTGAGCACGAGCATGTCGTCCTCTACCGTAGCGGGTTCCCGCAGCAGGCTACCGCCGTATACCTGACTTACCCAATACAATTTCTTGTATTGCCATTTTTTCAGATGTCCCTTGAGCGGAATCTTCTCCCCTTCGACGAAGACATCAGGTTGATATTCATTTTCTGCATAGACGCTCAGCACATCTCCGGGAAAAACCCAAGTAGATAAGACGAAGCTCCCTCGGGGCTTAGCCTCCGGAAACAGTTCCTGCGTTACCGCCCGCAAGAACTCATACCCACCGCTCTCCTTGGGCACAGGCCGAATGGTATGGATCCCGTTAGGGCCACTTACCTTAACGTAATCATCTTTGCTGGTGAACCTGAAGTTGCCTCTTAGCTCAATTTTTGTGCGGGGCTTCAATAAGACATCGTCGTAGTAGACTTTGCCTTTTACCAAGGCAACATAGTAGGACTGCGCGGGCAGCCACAGGCCCAGCAGAAGCAGTAAGAAAGTGAGGAAGTGTTTCATAGTAATATTCGAAACAAATGTAAGGTACTCACCGTAACCTGCCTACAAGGTCAGCCTGCGGCTGCCGCGCAACAACAAGAACTACTGACAGGGATTAAATCCGCTACCGGATTTCGGTCAGCTCGATAAAGTCCATATCCGTAAAGTCTTTGTTCTCACCGGCCATCGCCCAGATGAAAGAGTAACTCGTAGTACCAGAACCCGCATGGATGGACCAGGGCGGAGAAATAATCGCCTGGCGGTCACGCACCCACAGGTGACGCGTCTCTTGGGGCTCTCCCATGAAGTGCATCACTCCCTGATCTGCTGGCACATCAAAGTACAGGTAGACCTCACTACGACGATCATGGGTATGCGCCGGCATGGTATTCCATACACTACCAGTTTGCAGTACGGTGAGCCCCATTACCACCTGACAACTGTTGATACCATCGTTGTGGATGTATTTATAGATCGTCCGGTGGTTGGCCATCTCCATGGATCCCAGGGTTACCGGAGCAGCATCCTCTTTGGTGTATAGTGTGGTTGGAAAAGCATGATGTGCTGGTGCCGAAAAGAGGAAGTACTCTGCGGGAGCTTCGGCTGCATTCGAAGCGAAACTGACTGTCTTGGTTCCTTTACCCAGGTACAAACAACTGAGTTTGTCCAGACCGAAAGTCTTTCCGTCTGCAGTTATCGTTCCAGCACCACCGATGTTAATCACGCCTAACTCCCGCCGTTCCAGGAAGTAGTCACTTTTCAGCGTCTCGTAGTTAGCCAATGCAATAGCTCTGTCGCCAGGAATGATACCACCAACAACCATCCGGTCGTAATGAGAGTAGGCAAATTTCGCCTTGCCCTTCTCGAAGAGGCTTTCCAGCAGAAAGTCTGCCCGTAATTCACTGGTGTTCATGCGCGACACCTCGCGCGGTGAAGCTTCGTATCGTTGTGGAATAGTCATAATAATTCTAATATTTGTTTATTGAAAAATGCAGGTTTCCCTGAGCCCGTGGAGGGCGCGGACGCAGGAACATGGTTAGGGTTAAAGCGCAAAGAAGAACTGAGAGGTATTACCTATCGCCCCATCCAGCCGCCATCGACAAGCAGTATTTCACCGCTTACGTAGTCTGATGCTCTGGACGCCAGGAAGACCGTTGGGCCTTTGAAATCATCGGGAGTCCCCCACCGTCCTGCAGGGATTCGGGCCAGAATGGCATCGTTGCGCTCGGGGTTGTTTCGTAGTGCCTCGGTATTATCAGTTGCGATGTAGCCGGGGGCTATCCCATTGACGCAGACGCCACGGCCGGCCCACTCATTGGCCAGCGCTTTGACGAGGCTACCGATGGCGCCCTTGCTGGCGGCATAGCCCGGCACAGTAATGCCCCCCTGAAAGGTGAGTAGGGAAGCAGTAAAAATAATTTTGCCCCTACCCTGCTTTAGCATGTCCCGACCAAACTCTCGAGCAAGGATAAACTGGGCGGATTGGTTAATAGCGATTACCCGATCCCAGTACTCATCCGGGTGCTCAGCGGCCGGGGCCCGCAGGATGGTACCGGCATTATTTACGAGGATGTCTACGGTGCCGTGCGCAGCACGGACGCTCTCAACAAAGTCGTACAATGCCTTGCGGTCGGCAAAATCAGCCTGGTAAGGGGTGAATTTTCGTCCCAGGTCCTTAACGGCCCGCTCAATGGCACTCCCACTCGCCTCCAGGCTCGCGGACACTCCGATAATATCAGCTCCGGCTTCCGCCAGGGCCAGGGCCATCCCAAACCCAATGCCGCGTTTACAGCCAGTAACGACGGCAGTTTGGCCCGTCAGGGAAAATTGATCAAGAATACTCATAAGCTAGTTTTAAGGGCGTACCCGTTGAATAATAGCAAGTGCCGCCCGGGTACGGTCCTCCAGTTGGTCGTACTGCTCTTCGGCAATGATGTCTTTGGCAATCAGCTTCGACCCCATGCCAACACAGGTAACCCCTGCCTCAAACCAACCACGGAGGTTCTCTTCCGTAGGGGCAACGCCCCCGGTAGGCATGATACTCGTCCACGGTTGAGGGCCTTTGATCGCCTTGACAAAACCCGGCCCGTAAACACTCCCGGGAAAGAGTTTCACGACCTCACAGCCGAGTTCTTCGGCCCGGGCAATCTCCGAAAGGCTGGCGCAGCCAGGCGACCAGAGTATTTTCTTGCGGTTACACACAATCGCGATGTCCTCACGGAAAACAGGGGTAACAATGAAATTAGCTCCCAATTGCAGATAAAGGGAAGTGGTGCCAGCATCCGTAACCGAACCAACCCCCATGATCATCCCGGGCAGTTCAGCCCGGCAGAACAGTTCCAGTTCACGGAAAACCTCGTGGGCAAAGTCGCCCCGATTAGTAAATTCGAGCAGGCGGGCGCCACCATCGTAACAAGCCCTTAGCACCCGTTTACCAACGGCTGGGTCTGGGTGATAAAAGAGCGGCACCATGCCGGTGTCAGCCATTGTTTGAGCTACCTTCAGGCGGGTAAATCTTGCCATAAGAAAAAGTCCTTTTGAATCGTAATGGTAAATTAACTGGCATTCCTAGCGGGAAACACGGCCGGAGGCATCTCCATCCATCAGCTTCTCGACTTCCGCGACAGTAGCGAGGTTAGCGTCACCAAAAACAGAGTGCTTTAAAGCGGAGGCCGCAACGGCGAAATCCAGTGCCCGCTGATCATCGCCATCATAGTTGAGCAAGCCATAGATCAAGCCCCCCATGAAGCTATCTCCTCCGCCGACGCGATCGACGATGTGGCTGAGTTGATAAGTCCGGGTCGTGTACATTTTATCTCCGTCATAAAGTGTTCCGGACCAGGTATTATGAGAAGCCGAAATCGACCCCCGCAGGGTAACGATCACCTTCTTACACCGGGGGAAACGCTCCATCAGTTGTTTACAGACAGAAGCGTAGGCCGCGGCATCCATAGAATGGCCCTGAGTGACATCAACGCCTTCGGGGTGAATGTCAAAATGCTTTTCAGCATCTTCTTCGTTACCAAGGATGACGTCACATCCAGCTACCAGCTCGGGCATAACCTCATGTGGCTCCTTGCCGTATTTCCAAAGCTTTTTGCGGTAGTTGAGGTCGGTAGACACTGTAATGCCCAGCCGGTTAGCGGCCTTGATCGCCTCCAGACAGACATCTGCCGCACCTTGCGAGATAGCTGGTGTGATTCCGGTCCAGTGGAACCAGGTAGCACCGGCAAATACTTCTTCCCAATCAATCATCCCGGAGGAGATGGTGGATATTGCCGAGTGGGCGCGGTCGTAGACGACTTTAGAGCCACGGGCCATGGCGCCGGTTTCCAGGAAGTAAATGCCCAGACGCTCGCCTCCCCGCACAATTTTTGAGGTGTCCACTCCCCGTTTACGGAGCTCCATCAGGGCACAGTCTCCCAGATCGTTTTCGGGTAAGCGGGTCACAAAGGTCGAAGCGATTCCATAGTTCGCCAGTGATACGGCAACGTTTGATTCTCCGCCGCCATAGATGACGTCGAAGCTGGAAGCCTGAGAGAATCGTTTCCAGCCCGGAGGGCTGAGGCGAAGCATGATTTCACCGAAGGTTATTACTTTATGCATGGTTGTCTGTTGTCGGTTGGGGGTTGTCAGTTGTCGGTTGTCGGTTAGCGGTTGGGGTTACGATGCTTCTTGATGATCAGCACTGCACCTGCGTTCGCGCCCTGATCCTAGAGGCCGAATAGCCTCGGCAGCCAGAGGGTTATGTCTTCGAAATAGGTAATGAGCAAGAGTACTGTCACCATGGCTCCAAGGAAAGGCATAAGGGGGCGGATGACTTTAGAGACGGAGATTTTCGCTATGCCGGCGCCTACGAAAAGGATGGTTCCTACTGGTGGCGTACAAAGTCCGATACAAAGGTTAAGGACCATGATGATCCCAAAATGGACGGGATCCATACCAAGGCTAACTACTACCGGTAAAAAGATGGGCGTGAAAATGAGCACGGCAGGCGTCATGTCCATGAAAGTGCCTACGATGAGGAGGGTCAGATTAATCAGGAGGAAAATCAGGAAAGGATTGCTCACGGTGTTGAGCAGGAAGTCCGTCATCATTTGTGGAATCCCTTCAAAGCTGAACAGCCAGGACATCGCCATGGAAGTACAGATCAGGAACATTACCACGGCGGTGGTTTTAGCACTGCCCAGCAAGATGGAAGGGAGGTCTTTTACGGTGATCGTACCGTAGGCAAAGCCCAGCACCGAAGCATACAATACCGCAACGGCGGCAGCCTCTGTTGCCGTAAACACACCGTAGACAATGCCTCCCACAATGACGAAGAGCATTAGCAGGGCGAAAAAGGCGCGCCGAAAATCCTGCCATACCCTGGCCAGTTTCACCCGTTCTCCCCGCTTGAATTTGCGCTTGCGGGCAATGACTGCCGCGACAATCATGAGGGCGACGCCTACCAGGATTCCGGGCATGTAGCCCGCAATGAACAGTGCGGCCACCGAAGCTGCGCCACCACTTGCGAGGGCATAGACGATCAAGACGTTGCTGGGTGGGATAAGCAGACCAGTCGTAGAAGCCGTAATGTTCAGTGCAGCGCTGAAAGGGCGTGGATAGCCTTCTTCTTCCATACGCTCGGTCATAACGGAGCCAATGGCGGAAGCCGCTGCTACCGCTGACCCGGAAACTGCTCCGAAAAGCATGGCGGCCAGCGTGTTGACGTAGGCCAGTCCTCCGGGCAGGCTACCGACCAATGACTTTGCCAGGTTGATCAGGCGGTTGGCCACCCCTCCCCGATTCATCAGTTCACCGGCCAACACGAAGAAGGGAATAGCCAGCAGGGCAAAGCTATCGATACCCGTAGTCATCCGTTGAGAAACCGTAGCCACGCCCGGCAGGAAAGCGATGTTGAGCAGGATGGTTAGCGTAGTCGAGATCCCGATACTGTAGGCCACCGGAACACCGTAGGCCAGCAAGCCAAAAAAGCTGCCGAACAACAAAATGATACTGATCAGTTCAATGCTCATGACGCTGAAAATTGTAGAGAGAGAAAAAGATGATGAGCAGGCCGCTGACCGGAACAATGGCATAGACGACACCAAGGGGCACCCCAATCGCCGGAGACACCTGCCCTAGTTTTAAGGTGGTATACACGAGGTTGCCTCCGCCAATCACCATAACGAAAAAAGCGAACAGCGCCATCAGGGATTCGATGATGCGCCGGCGCGCAGCCCGGCCCGCGGGTGACAGCTTATTCAGCCAGTAATCCATTGCCAGATGTTGCTGCTTCCCGTTCAGGTAAGCTGCCCCCAGAATGGTCAACCAAATGAGGGCAAAGCGGGCAAACTCCTCAGTAAAGCTGAAGGAACGCCCCAGGACATAGCGACCAAACACCTGCCACAGTACGTCAAGCACCAGCAGGCTGAAAATGGCGACGAGTAAGATCTCAATAACCCGGTTAAGAAATGTATAAAGGGCGGTCATGTGAAGTCGGTTGGCGGTTTGGCTGTTGTCGGTTGGCGGTTATCCGTTGGGGGTTATCGGTTGGCAGTTGGCGGTTATCACTGCCCCCTGATTTCGTCTACCAGCTGTTTCATTTTCGGGTCTTGGCTGAAGTCCTCCAGAACCGTTCGGGAACTCTCCGCGAAGAGCGACTTTTCCGGACGGAACACTTCTACCCCAGCGGCCTCAAGCGTTTCCATACATTCAGCAACGTTCTCCCGCCAGAACACCTTCTGGGCTGTTGCTGAGCGGCGAGCAGCTTCCTCTACCCATCCTTGCTGTTCGGGGCTAAGCGTACTCCAGTACTGGGTGCCAATAACCAGCACATCCGGCACGGAGCTGTGCTCATCCAGGGTGTAGTATTTTGCGATTTCGTAGTGCCGGGAGGTAACGAAGGAAGGCGGATTGTTCTCCGCCCCGTCTACTACACCCTGCTCGAGGGCTGAGTAGAGTTCGCCGTAGGCCATAGGGGTAGCTGCGCCACCCATTGCGTTTACCATGTCTACCGACATCTGGTGATTCATTACCCTGATCTTCATTCCCTTGAGGTCATCCGGCGTCTTGATCGGGCGCTCTACAGTGTAGAAGCTACGGCTGCCGGCGTCGTAGAAACATAAGCCTTTGAGCAAGTATTCACTACCGGCATCAAGTATCTTCTTACCGGTGGCACCTTCCAGCACACTGAACATGTGGTCTTTGCTCCGGAACAGATATGGGACACCGAGGACTTTGTACTCCGGGGCGAAGTTGGCCATGGTGGCAGCACTGACCTTCGTCATGGCAATACTTCCAATCTGCAGTAATTCCAGCACTTCGCGCTCTGAGCCTAACTGACCATCAGGAAAAATCTTGACGTCCATATCCCCCTGAGATAATTCCCGGAGTGAGGTGGCGAAGACCTCCATCCCCTGATGGACGGGATGCGCCGTTGGCAAGGTATGTGCCAGGTATACCGTCTTAGGGCCGGTTAGGTCCTGGCAGCCCCAGAGGAGTAAGAGCAGGAACAGGCCAGCCGACTTGAGGGGGATGCGCAACGACAATTTCTCCGATGGCGCTGTAGTAGCTTTGGTCAAATTCCTCATGGTGCTACGTTTAAAGGTGACTCTTGATTGGCCCGGTAAATGCCAAGTTCAAGGCCACGCAATTCTGCCAGTCCACGCAGGCGACCAATCCCGGAGTAGCCCGGATTGGTTTGCTTATTCAGGTCATCGAGCATTTTATGGCCGTGGTCGGGGCGCATGGGGATACTTACCCCTTGCTGGCCTCCGGCCAGCAGGAGCTGCTTCATTACGGCGTACATGTCTACGTCTCCTTCGAGGTGATCCGCCTCATAAAAGTTTCCTGCGGCGTCTCTCTTGGTCGCTCTGAGGTGCGCGAAGTGAATGCGCCGGGCAAAACGGTGCACCATGCCCGCGAGGTCGTTGTCGGGGCGGGCGCCGTAGGAGCCCGTGCAGAAACACAGCCCGTTAGCGGGAGTATCCACTGCAGCGAGCAAAGCCTGAGCATCTGCTTCCGTGCTCACAATCCGGGGTAAGCCGAGTAGCGGGAAGGGAGGATCATCCGGATGGATGGCAAGCTTCACACCAACCGAGGCGGCTACCGGGGCGATTGCTCCGACGAAGGAAAAGAGGTTGTCGCGTAGGGTTTCCGGCCCGATGTCAGCGTAGGTATCAAGTATTGCCCGGAAGCTGTCGAGGTTGTATTGCCCTTCGGTAGTACCGCCGGGTAGTCCGGCGATGATGAAGGTCGTCAGCCGCTCCTGCTCCGCAGGCCCCATCGAAGAAAAGCGTGCTGCTGCAGCCGCGTGCTGGGCGGGCGTATAATCTGCCGCTGCTCCACTCCGCTTAAGGATGAACAGGTCAAATGCCGCGAAGGCAGCCTGGTCGAAATACAGGGCCCGGCTCCCGTCAGGGAGTTCATACTCCAGCTCCGTGCGCGTCCAGTCCATAACCGGCATAAAATTGTAAGTGACTACCCTGACGTCGCAGGCTGCCAGGTTACGGATGCTTTGCTGATAGTTGTGGATGTAGGTCTGGTAGTTACCTGACCGACGCTTGATATCTTCGTGTACGGGGATACTTTCCACGACCGACCACCTCAGGCCGGCGGCTTCGAGCATGGCTTTACGTTCCTGGATGGCCGCGATGGGCCATAGTTCTCCGTTCGGAATCTGGTGCAGCGCAGTTACCACTCCGGTTGCTCCCGCCTGCCGGATATCAGCGAGCGATACCGGGTCTTGCGGACCGTACCATCTCCAGGTTTGTTCGAGTTTTTTCATGGTAATGTTTCGGGTTATACGCCACAGAAGGCACTGAAGCCACCATCGACCGGCACCACAATACCATTGACAAAAGAAGAGGCATCGTCACATAGCCAGAGCAAGGTACTCATGAGTTCTTCGGGTTTTCCGAAGCGCTTAACCGGCGTCTGGCTGATAATGGTTGATCCGCGTTGCGTCAGGGAGCCGTCCTCCTGGAGGAGAAGGGTCCGATTCTGTTCGGCAATAAAGAAACCGGGGGCGATGGCGTTGACCCGGATGCCTTCACCGTACTTATTAGCGAGCTCTACGGCGAGCCAGCGGGTGAAGTTGTCCACTGCCGCTTTGGCGGCGGAATAGCCTACCACCCGGGTGATGGGCAGCAAGGCAGCCATCGAAGAAATGTTGACGATACAGCCACTACCCTGCGCCACCATCGGCTTAGCAAAAGCAATGGAAGGAATGACTGTACCGAGCAAATTGAGGTCATTCACCTGGCGGAAATCATCAATTCCAAGATCAAAAATGGAGCTGTCAGGACCGATGGTGGCTCCGGGGCGGTTTCCGCCCGCGCCGTTGACCAGGATGTCTACCCGCCCTGCTTTTTGCAAGACTTCCTGCACGGCACCTGCGACCGCGCCCTCATTGAGCACATCACAGGTGATGGCTTCAATCTTAAGCCCCTCTTCTGCAAAAGCAGCAACAACGGCCGCTGACTTTTCAGCATTGCGCCCCAGAATGAACACCCGCGCGCCTGCACCGGCCAGTGCCCGGACGAAGGCATTCCCTAGTGTCCCGTTTCCTCCGGTAATGACGGCTACTTTGTTGGTCATGTTTTTTTGTTTTCAAGTTAAGAACATCTTTCAGATCCCGAACATAAGGGCGCGGGCGCGGGTCCAGTGTAGCGGAACCGAGGAGCGATGCGTCATTGCCAAAGTACTGGTTCTCTGATGGGATAAGTTCTGTTGATTTCTTCTGATTTCCGGACTGGATCCAATGCTGACCAGATCCTTACCATATCCTCATCCTGGTAGGCGCGGGCAGCGAATAGCATTCCCGGAGACTGGATGGGCAACTCCGAAAAGTGTTGCACATCCGGCGGATAGTTCCATTGGGATTTGTCCTTCACTGCTGGAAGCATGAAGTCCCAGGCTCGCTTCAGCGAGCCATTGGGGCTGGCGTACGTCCAAAGATTATCCGTTGGCACAGAAGCGAACTCAGCCAACACCGCGTATCCTTCCAGATTAAACAGGCTGTAGCTGTAAGGTTTTGTCCGCGCCAGCTCATCGGGGAAGCTTCCATCTTCGGCCATCTGCTCTGCCAACAGTTTTTTGAATTGTTCCCGGCCGACGGCAACAAGCGCTTCGTCTCCGGTAAGGCGGCCGAAGGCCGCCACCTGAGCAGCCCACCAGGTAGAGTGGTTATTGCCGTGATTTTTTTCATCAATACCATATTCGTGGGTATTCAACCACTGCCCATAGCTGGCGAACCAGTCTTTAAGTGCCTGCAATTGTTTTCCCCGTAGAAATTCCAACTCCGCCAGCACCTCAATGGCCCTGACGATTTCGATGAGGTGAATGGTGTCGATGATGCCAATTCCCCTTCCGGAGACACGGCCCTTAATCGCCTGAGCATAGAGCAGATTGGGATTCATGCGGGTTGCAGGATCGACAAAAAAGGTCAGTAAATGCGTGACGGCATGTGCCGCGAACCGCTCATCTCCGCTCAGCTTATAGGCTGCCACCAGGGCAGCTACCCATTCGTTGAGCTGGCGCATAGCTAGCCGGTGAGCAACAAAGTTGTCAGGATTGCTCTCTCCATCTCTGCGTATGTAAGGGCCGTCTGGCTGGTCAGGATCAGGCCACCAATAATCTCCTTCGGAATAAAAATCGTGTTTACCTCCCTGGCTTCGCGGGCTGGTAGCCGCCGTGATGGGCACTGGAGATTGCAGTAAATAAGCTTCTGCCCGGGACAGCAAATCATTCTCATTCACCTCAATGGACATAAGCATATCATTGTCAGGGAGTTGTTCTCCTTGACTGACGCGTTCGCTACCACAGGCTACGAATAATAACAACATCAGTAACGGGATACCCCGCATAGTGCTTCTGTTTTGAAAGGTGACCATATCCTGCGCTACTCCGTAGCTGCCACTACCATTTCCTTAAACCCTTCCGCCCCCCGGGTGCCACTCTGATCACGTTCCCAGATCGCCATAAACCGATAGGTTACGGCAGCTGGAGCATTTTCAAATACCAATAGGTGGCTCAGTTCGTCGTCAACCTGACGGGGAGCGTAGTCACTACTTGCCATGACCGCCATCCCCATCTCTTCCTCATGGTAACTTTGTGTGCCCCAGTTATAGGCGCAGACAAAGCCATTCTCTTCGCTGGTCATAATCTCCGGCAGATGTTTGACGATGCCCGTGGCAAAGGCCATGCCTGCGGGCAATGCTCCATCGACTACCCGGAGGTCAATTTGCGACCAATAATTTCCGGTGGTCAAGCTCCAATCCTGAATCAAGTCAAAAGTCTCCTCCCCTACTTTCAGTCCCTTAAAAGTGGTCCGGACAAGAGCGGTTGCCGTTCCGGTACTAATTACTTCAATTTGCTTTTCCGCACAATCGGACAAAGTGTAAACTGAATCCTGATACCAGATACCCGGACTTCCCATCCCCAGGGAATTATCGACTTTAAGGATGTCAGACCCCCAGTTCATGATATCATGGTATTTCCAACTAATGGTGTCCATTACCAGGTCCGACACTGTTTTTCCGTAGATATCAAAGCGATGGCGGCTGTCAGCATAGTAACGATAAGCAATCTTATCGTTCTCCAGAACCGGTCCCTCGAACATGATCCACTTGTTCTGGGGAGCAAGATCAGCCGGGACTACTAATTGCTCATTTGCCTGATAGGCAGCACTTACCCGATTTTTATCCTCTGCATCATAGGCGAAGGGCTGCGTCAGCAGTAAGGCTTGAGCCGTGGGCTCAGGTGCTCCGGCACTTGTATCCGGTGCTGCGTCTTCCGCTGCGGGGGGCTGACAACTCCAGCACCCGAGGAATAGAGATAAAAGGATGAAGTAGCGGAATAGCATAGTTTAGCGTTTACGGACTTGAGAAAGATCAATGATAAGGTAACTGCCCTTGAAATCCTGGTTGCGTGCTTCAATTACAGCCCGTCCTTGTGGAGCAGGAACCAACTCAATGGCCGCCCGGCCATTTGCCATCTGGATTACCTGACTCCGGGTTGGGGTACCATAATTAATGAGTAACTCCCCGTCGCCATCAAGCGCGAAATAGACTTCTTCCTCGTAGTCGTACACGCGCACATTGTTCTTGTCGCGCATCGTAGCCTCCACCAGCAGGTTACCCCCGGGCATCTCTGCATACTCAAGGTGGATACGGTCAGGCTTCCCAGCCTTTTCAAAGTCGTAATGAACGGTCATTGAATCCACTGCCACTTCTTCGCCATTTTGATATGCACGGGCCAGCAGGTGGTTTTCTCCTTCAGCAAATTGAACATCCCAGTTCAGGCCCGCAGCAGGTAATTCTCCCAGCGTGCGTTTTTTACGCCCTAGTGGTGTTCCGTTGTGAAACAACTCCACCGCATCCGCATTGCTGTACACCGGGATATTGCGCGCCTTACCTGCCGGTCCTCTGCGGTGCGTCCAGGTATGTGACTCGATATAAGCGAAAGGTGTTTCGGCCCAATAACTCTTGAAGACGTAGTATGCATCTTTGGGTTTCCCGTCGCGGTCAACCAGCCCTTTCTGGTTCATGTATGGGATGGCATTCTGAGGGCGCAGCGGAGTACCAAAGTCTTTAAACGCCCATTGGGCGTTGCCGGCAAAGGTGGGATGCTGTTCTGTCTCACTCAGGTAATGATCAAAGAGGTCCACGATATAGCTTTCCGTCCAGTCGCCCCCTTTAGCGATATTCTGCACATTGACCTGATTGGCAACTTCGGCCCAATCATCATCATTCACTACGCCAGTACCGGTAATAGGAGTTTCCGTATGCCTGCCGACGTGGCTGGACCCACCATACTCCATGTGCAAAAAGCGCGGATACTTCTTTTGATTCTTGGCTAAGGTCGCCCCGTAATTCGTGTAAACACCAGCATACCACCCCGACCAGATGGAGGGAGAGAAAACATCTACGAGATCCGCCCCGGCGTAATACTTCCGAATAGCGGTCATGCGCAAAGGGTCTTCCTCATGCGCTAGGTTATTGAGCTTTGTGACGTAAGCATTCAGGCGAGCTTCATCATCTCCATTGGGAAAGTCAGGCAACCAGTAAATTTCGTTACCTACGGACCAAAACAGGATACTCGGGTGGTTGAAGTTCTGACGTATTTGCTCAGTGAATAATCGCTCCGTATTGGCTTGCCATTGCTCTTCTCCCATGCCTCCACGGCACCAGGGTAATTCGTCCCAGACGATGATACCAAGTTCATTGCAGGCACGGTAGACTTCCGGGTCTTGTGGGTAGTGCCCCAAGCGCAAGAAGTTAACGCCCATCTCCTTCATCATGCGGATATCTTCACGATGCAGGGCATTTGACATAGCCGCACCGTAGCCAGCATGTTCTTCATGGCGATGTGTCCCGCGCAATAAAAGCCGCTCTCCGTTCAAAAAGAATGCTCCGTAAGGTTCAAATCGATACCAACGGTATCCAATCGTTTCGGTTACTGCATCAACCAGGTCTTTTCCTTTCAGCAGCTGGACATCTACTGTGTACAGGTTTGGGGATGTGGGTGACCACAGCGCGGGGTCTTCAATTGCTGGCAAAGCCAGCGGCTTTCCGTTTTGAATTTCCAGGGCTGGCACTTCTTGTGCCGCAACCACTTTACTGTTGGCATCTTTGATGGTAACCCGGAGGGTGTGCTCTTCTTCCAGGAGAGCGCCTTGACCGAATGCAACGGAGACTTCGGTAGTAGCACTTTCTGACGACACCTCCGGTGTACTGACCTTGATATTTTCCAGGTGAGTTACCGGAAGTACTTCCAGCCAGAGGTCTCTGGTTATACCTCCGTAGATAAAAAAGTCGGCCTTTTGAGAGGGGATTACATCGGGATTGTAACCATTATCAACCCTAATGGCAATTGTATTTGACTTGCCGGGGTAAACGTAGTCTGAGATGTCGACCGTAAAGCCAACATAGCCGCCGATGTGGCCGCCGGCACGGCGGCCGTTGATGTAGACATCAGTAGTGATGTTAGCACCTTCAAAATAAAGCTGGTAGTGTGCTTCACCATAGTCTTCGATCACGATCGACTTTTGGTACCAACTGCCATCTCTTCGGTATCCGGGAACGGCATCAATTGCGTCCCACTGGTTCCAGGTGTGAGGGAGATCAATGGTCTCCCAGCCACTGGCCTGCGAGAGTTCCGCTACATTCTCAGTATTATTTTCCAGGTAGTTCCATTCATCATTGAGGTTGATGGATAAACGCTCAGTCAACTGACCAGCAACACCATCTTCTTTTACTGCTACCAGCAAACTCCAAACGATGACCAAACCAAGGGCGGCAAAAACTTTCATGGTTTACTTCTTCTTAGCTGCAGCAAGGCTGCGGTTTAATGCTTCGACGTAATAGTAATCGGCATATATGATGGGCGCATCCATTTCAAACTCACCGGGAATACTGCCAACGCTGTGTTGCAAGAAGAAAGGAGCTTCAGCAAACTGGTACTCCGCTTTCAGTAAGCTGTTAAGGATGGCATTTGCCTGTTTGCGGTATTCTGGGGCCATGCCGGGTACGTTATCCGCCAGCCGGAAAAGGCCGCTGGCCGTTACGGTAGCAGCAGAAACATCGCGGGGTTCATTGGGAATATTGGGAGCATCGTAATCCCAGTAAGGGATCAGGTCTTCGGGTAAGTTATCGTGGTTAAAAATGTATGCAGCAATGCGCTGTGCCTGCTCCAGGAATACTTCGTTTCCGGTAAACTCGTAGGCAGTAGCAAAGCCGTATAGACCCCAAGCCTGCCCTCTGCTCCAGGCAGATTCATGGCTAAACCCCTGATGGGTATTCTTCATTTCAACCATTCCCGTGATCGTGTCGAAAGACACGACGTGGTAGGAGCTATTGTCCTCGCGGAAGTGATGCTCAAGCGTCGTCAGTGCATGCTGCTCAGCGATTTTGTGGTAGGTAGAATCTCCCGTCAGGCGGGTAGCTTCAAAAAGCATTTCGAGGTTCATCATGTTATCGATGATGACTGGAAATTGCCAGACATCAGCGTGATGATCCCAGGAGCGCAGCGCCCCTATTTTTTCATTGTATCGGGTAATCAGTGTAGCCGAAGCCTGGAGAAAAACGTCTCGGTAATCATCCTTACCGGTTGCCTTCCAGGCGTTACCAAAGCTGCAGTAAAGTTTAAAGCCCAGATCGTGGGTTCCTCCGTCAAACTTCTCTTTCTCGACGAAGGCCTGCCACTGTTCTGCGGCCATTTTCAGTTCGGGGTCTCCGCTATGCGCGTAGAGTTGCCACAGTAAGCCGGGGAAGAAACCGGAAGTCCAGCTTCTCGACTTTGTTCCCTGCAAAGCACCTTCTTCGAAGGTCCGGGGAATTTGCGTGGAATCCAACGGAATATCTTCCAGGTACTCCACCATTCTTACAGCGAGTTCCTCCAGCCGTGCATCAGGGCTAACTTCACGGGTAACCTCTACCTCCTGACCATTATTTTCCTGATCGGCCCCACAAGACCAGCAGCAGAAAAGGAGCCCGGCCATTACTAAATAAATATGTCGCATAAACGTAGAGATAGATTTAAGAAGTAGTTGCCAATCGTTTTCGGCAGGAAATACCATTCCTTGGATGTAATCAGGAGCTCTGGCGGAACGGGTGTCGACGACTGGCCGACAACTGTTCTGCCTGAGCTACCTGGGTTACATCAACTGCTAAAAACGATAAGACTTGTTCTGAGCTTATTTGGACATTTCCTCTCAATATTCGAGGGTTACCAGCTACGAAAGCACAGTAAACCAAATACCAAGCAAGCCCTTGATTCGCCCCAAAAGGGCCGGGGAAATCAGCTACTGCACGGCTTGCTTTAATCCAGGCATGCCGTGCAGTAGCGGGTATCAGTGGTTACATCCGACCGTGTCGGTTAGCGGACGATAGCCTTCATAGACTGTTCGCCTTCGGCGGTCTGGAGTCGAACGATGTATAGCCCCTGTGGCAGGTTACCGGTGGTCCACTGCACCTGATGAGTGCCAGCGATCAGGGTTGCTTGCTGAAGGACAGCCACTTCGCGACCTGCCAGGTTAAATACGGATACACGCACAGGTCCTGCAGCATCGAGAGAAAACTGAATGTTAGCCATGGCATCTACCGGATTAGGCATAACGGATAGTTCAAGGCTTTGGGTAATCTGCGGAGCGAACACCGAGGTAGAAAGATTATCACAGAAGTTTGTAGCTCCAACTGCTGCCCCATCGGTTGCTGCTGTCGCAGACATCGCATCAGCGCTGTAGCAGGGAGAAAAAGTTGAGAAATCGAAAAGATTGCCAAAATCTAAAGGCGTTCCAGACAGGGAGACATCTTCCACGATGAAGTCATACATATCTGTAGAAGTAATATCAGCGTAAACATCTTCCACATACTGGAGGACACGATCAGGAACAGCCTCAAGCTGAACCTCTTCGGTGAAAGATGCATTGGCCGCATCGGCTCCTAGCCGATCCATGATAAGTTGACTGAGTACTGCTGGCTGGCTGACGGTATCGTTGGAAGCGAAGTAATCCAGCACATCCTGAGTGTAGTAAACATTGTTTGCGGCAAATTCCAGGGTAGTATTGTCATACAGCGTGTCAATGGTAAACACCTTGTGTGCCTCGTTATCCGGCTGAGTTTGCTCGTCGGTAAACGCGGGGGTTGTACCGAGCATTATGGGATTTTGCAAGAGGTTGTTGGTTACTTTCACACTCAGTGCCTTACCAAACTGGAAGCAACCATGACGGCCTACCTGGTTGAAAACGGTATTGCGGTCAAACTCGATGTAGTTGTGGGGCAGTACTGCACCCTGACTACGGAAAACCCGGTCTTGCAGGTTGTGGAATACGGAGTGCTTCACAATCAGCGTATCGAGGAAAAAGTTACGTGCGTCCACACCACGACCGTTCCCCTGGAAGATCCTGCGGTTACCGCCGTTACGGAAAACGCTGTTGGTTACAAACATCTTGATACCATTTGCACGTACCTGAAGGAAGCCACCGCGATCTTTTTCAAAGATACAGTGGTCTACTACTACCGTGGAGTTTTCGCCAAAGAAGCGGATTTTACCCCAGTCATGCTGTGCACCGGGGTCTTTCTCTCCGACAATGAGCCATAGGTTACGAAAGGTAACGTCACCTTCCGGCCAGAACATGTTAGGAAAAGTTCCCGAAGCGTTTGGGATACGGGTGATACGTGGCTTGTTGTCCGTATCCTCGAGATCAACGGATTGGATTTGCAGCGGCCATTCTGCTTTATTTACGATAGGCGCACGAACGATGTAGAGTTCCCCGTTTTCCAGCGTGTAGATGGTGTTGTTGTCTACTCGCTCTCCAGTAGCCGTAGTATCTCCCATGATAATGGAAGAAATTTCGGTAGGCATATTAGGGTCATCGTTGGCCTCAATAGCAATGATCCGCTGTGCGGTGAGGGGAAATAGGGCCAGCACAAAGAGTACGGACAAAATGGTTCGGTAAAGGTTTTGCATAATAGAAAAGAGTTGATTTAGATTGAAGAGATCGAATATGTTAAGGGATTCAGGGCCTCGGTTTCAGAACAAAGCCTGGCTTAATCACCATACCTTGCACCTGCGGCCGCGCCAAAAAGCCTTAGAAAGAGGGAAGACACTTACTGCATAGTTTGGCTCCCCCCCCGTTTTTTGTGTCATTAACCTCAAAGCTTGTATTGGGCACCAATTGTGCTGGTCAAACCATAATTTTGAATAGAAGCAAGGAAATTCTCGTTACGCACGAAGCTCACGTCTCGCTGAACGGAAATATTATTTACATTGAGAAAGAGGCTGATTCGATCGCCTATTTTCTGTTTGAGGGAGGCATCCCAGCGCCAGAAGCTCTGGGTGAACCGGTCAAAGTCTTTATTTGGGCTGTAAACAGTAGCGGTAGTTCCCTGATAGATTCCAGATATCCGCGCAGAAAAGTCTTTATAATCGTATCCAATGGAGAGGTTCAAAATATTTGGCACCTGGCTGGGCATCGTTACCTGCCGTTCGTTTGAGGTAAATTCTGTGCGTGGGAAGGGGAAGAAGAAACTCTCGGAGGTAAGAAAAAAGGTGGTAGTTTGAGAGTACAGCCGAGCGTAGTTAATATTTGCTACTAGTCCGTTAAACGGTGCTGGTAAAAAGCTAAGATTCGTTTGCAGGTCCAATTCAAAGCCATAGACTTCGGATTGTGGGAAATTGGAAAAGCTGCTTAGTAAGTAGCCTTGTTGTTCGGTAAACCCGCGTTCTTCTTCCAAACCGTCAACTAGCTGTAGGCGTTGTGGGATAAAGATATTCTCTACGTCTTTGTAGAAAAGACCGACAGAAAAGAGACCCAGCCCCCCTTTGTAAGCCGTTACCGAAAGGTCATAGTTCTCCACGCGCATGTGCTGCAAGTCAGGGTTACCCGCAGTAATTTCGAGGCTGTTGTCATTGATTTGTGCCCGTGGGGTGATGAAAGAGTAATCCGGACGGGCAAGTGTCGTTGCGTAGGAGAAGCGTACATCAAGCCAGTTATTCGGCTCATATTTTAAGTGTAGGTGCGGGAGAATTTCTCCGTAGGTCTGGAAAGTCGTTGTGTCCCGAAAAAATCCTTGTACACCATTGAACTCATCGGTGATGGAAGAAACACCCGCAGCGTAAGTGTTGTCTGAGTATTCATAGCGTACACCGGGCGTAACGGAGAGTTTCTTACCAATGTTAAGCTTTGCCATCAGGTAGCCTGCCGTTACCGTTTCCGACACCTCAAAATTGTCAACCTGGGTATTGCGGTTAATATTAAGGACGTCCTGCTGCTGCTCAAACCAATTACGAATTAGGTCCCGATCAAGGACGACATCAAAATCAATGGGGTTTCCATCCTGGTCTTCAAAATCAATTTGTTGCCCGTTGACAACAAAATTCTGGATACTGATTTGCTGCGGATTAGCCTCCGAGAAAATTACATCTCCATCAAAGGCTGCGGCTGCCTCACGAGTAAACTCTCCCCCGAGGTAGTAAAAGTTCTCTCCAATAGAAAACACCTCTCGCTTGCGGTCGATGGTCCGGTAACGGCCACCAGCTTTTAGGTAACCGCTAAGCCCCTTAGAAATTTCAAAGTTTTTCTTCAGGTTCAGCGCAAACTCGCGGTTATTCTCCAGTGTTTGGCGGGCATCATTACGATTGCTGTTCAAGTAGGCTGAGCGAAGGTCTGGATTAGCGGCACTCAGAAAGTTGAGGGGATTACCTGTAAAGTTGAGTTCTGCATCAAACGGTTGCTGATCATCATTGACCTGCAGTTCAAAATCATAGGGTGTATCGGTATTTGAACGTGAGGCAGAAGCTACCCAATCTACAACCACATCACCTAGGTTATGTACCCCAGTAAAAGTGCCCATATATAGGGTAAGATCCGAGTCAATACCTCTTCCTCGGTATTGAATTCCGGTGCCTGGAGTATAACGATTTTGAAGAATGAAGCGATCTCGGCTGGTATTACTGTAGAGACCAAAGAAGCCAAAAGTTGATTTTCCTGCCTCGTAATCAAGGCTTAAGCTGGCATTGTTACGGCGGCGTTGCTCGGCACGGTCTTCCAAACGAAGGTTGGAGCCCAAAATTCTTGTTTCACCGGTTTCCGGGTCTGTATCTCCCTGGGCCCAACCGATGTTCGTGATATCACCTCCCCGGTTGAAGCGTTCTACGTTCCCCTGAGCAACCATACCAAGCTTGTTCTTCAAAAAGCGCTGGCTGAACTGGAGTACACCTTTGTAATCTCCGAAAGAATTGTTGAGGTCATTGTACCCCAGTAGGCCACGGAAAAGCATGGCACGTTCTTTGGGAGCTTTACGTAAACGCAAATTTACAGTACCTCCAACGGACTCTGCGTCCATATCAGGCAGCGGTGATTTATATACTTCAATACCGTCGAGTAATTCCGGAGATACCAAGGAAAGATCCACAGAGCGGTCATTGCCTGCATTGGCCGGGAGCCGCACGCCGTTAACAGTGATGGCGTTAAACTTAGGCTCCAAGCCTCGTATGACGACTTTCTGGCCTTCTCCCCCACTCCGCTGAATACTTACTCCGGGCAGACGAGCAACTGCTTCCGCAGCGTTTACGTCGGGCAGCTCCTGAATACGGTCCGCGCTAACCACGTTAGCGATAGACTCCGAATTTAATTGTTGGTTGATGGCTTTAGCCTGGCCAAGAGCCTGGGCAGTTACCAATACTTCTTCACCAACTACTGACTCAAAGGACAACTCGACATCTTGTACCACAGGTGTTCCGGCAATAATAGTAACTGCAATTGTTTGTTCCTCAAAACCAAGAAACGAGAAGACAATCATTGTTTCACCAGCAGGTACACCGCTTAAGAGGTAATTACCATCAATATCCGTTACAGTACCCTTACCAGGGTTATCTTTTAGGTAGACCGTTGTTCCCGGAAGGGAACTCCCATTTTCTCCGTCAGTCACCGTACCCTTTACGATACCGGTTTGTGCATTCAGACCAGTGATAAGTGCCATAAGGATGACGACCATTCCGATCTTCAGGCGTACGTTTAGCGGCATTTTTTGCATATAATCGACTAGGTTGTAAGCTGGACAAACAGCTTTCAAAAACATTAGGTCAAACTTAGAAAACCGTGGCCTTAGAATAGTCCACAAAAGCAGGTAAAAAAGTACAACTGACTGACATTCAAACTAATAACCCCTTTCATTTATCTCGAAAGGCAGTGACTGCAGCAGCAATCAGATATATTACCACTGCAGTCATGCCTCCGTCAGCCCGCACTTCGAGGGCTAAAGCTTAATGATTCGTCTGTGGACGAAACCGCCATTCTGCCCAGCAATTCTGAGGACGTACATTCCCTGTGGGAAAGTTCCTATTTGAATAGGCACCCTGACATTGTCTCCGGATGCCAAAACACGTCCCTGGCCATCAAGAAGCTCCCACCCGACTAAAGCGGCAGGTTGATCGCTCCGGATTGACAGGGTATGCTGCGTTGGATTAGGGAATACTGACACGGATGCGAGCTCCGGCGCCTCATTTGTATTCGTCAGGAAACAGGGAGATTTTAAAGTCTCATCCGGCGTACCACCGATTACGATGTGGTCAAAAATGAGCTCGTTCCCATTAAAGTTATCATTTCCGCGGTCGACGTACATCCATAGATCGCGTAGATCAGCAGGGTCAAATCCTTCCAGCTCTCCCGCTTCCCAGGTAAGGGTGAGCTCGGACCAACTCTCGAGATCACCGGGAACCGTAACGCTCTTACGCCCTGATCGCTCATCGCTACCTCCTGCTCCGGAGCGGAAAAGGAAGTCCAGGGTAACCTCAGCCACTGACCTGACCCGTACCGTTACGGAAACAAGTCCGGTAATATTTGTGATGGGATCACCAGTATCGTCGCTTGCCCTAATTATGTAGGGGCTAAAGGCTCCCAGAGGTGCCGTTTCGGGATCGGCAACTGAAATAGTAAGCGTTTCGCACTCCGTGTCAAGGTCGAAGGTTGTAACCACCGCTCCATTGCTATTCAGATTTACACTCGTACTCTCCAGGTCATCAGCCGTAAAGTATTCAAAGAACGGCGTGGGCTCCGCTTCATTCAGCGAACAGGGAGAGTAGAAAGCCTCGTCAGCGACTCCCCCAATCACTAAGTGGTCTAAAATGAATTCATTACCGTTGAAGTTTTCGTCTCCACGGTCAAGATAAACCCACAGGTCGCGTAAATCTGTAGGATCAAACCCTTCCAAATCCCCCGCTTCCCAGGTAAGGGTAAACTCATACCAGTTTTCCAGGTCGCCGGGAACAGTGACTGATTTACGGGAGGAACGTTCATCTCCCGTTCCACCTCCGGAACGGAAGAGGAAGTCAACGGCTACTTCTGCCGCAGAGCGTGCCCGAAAATTCACAGACACCTGACTTGAAATGTCCGTAATAGGATCACCATTTGCGTCCGTTGCCCGGAATTGGAAAGGATCAAAACCGCCAAGCGGAGCATTTGTGGGATCACTAACAGCAATCGTCAGCGTTTCACATTCCGTGTCGAGGTCAAAAGTAGCTAACTGTCCCGCATTACTATTCAGATTGAGGCTGGTACTCTCCAGATCCGGAGCGTTGAAGTATTCGAAGAAGGTTACCGGATCACCTCCTCCTAAAGAGCAGGGAGAAAAGGCACTTTCATCGGCTGCAGCCCCAATCACTAAGTGATCTAAAATGAATTCATTACCGTTGAAGTTTTCGTCTCCACGATCCAGGTACATCCAAAGATCGCGCAAGTCTGTGGGGTCAAACCCTTCCAATTCACCAGCTTCCCAGGTTAGGGTAAAATCGTACCAGTTATCAAGGTCGCCGGGAACAGTGACGGACTTTCGCAAGGAGCGTTCCCCGCTCGTTCCACCACCGGAACGGAAGAGAAAGTCAACGGCGACATCAGCCGCTGAGCGTGCCCGAAAATTGACCGATACCTGAGTAGAAATATCCGTAATAGGATCACCATTGGTGTCCGTTGCTCTGAATTGGAAGGCATCGAATCCACCAAGTGGAGCATTGACCGGATCGGTTACAGCTACCGTAAGCGTTTCACATTCCGTATTCAGGTTAAAGGTACTCACCTGGCCTGCCGAACTGTTTAGGTTCAGGCTGGTACTTTCCAGATTATCAGCCTGAAAATATTCGAAGAAAGCCGTGGGGTCCGTATCGTCAAGGCTACAGGGTGAAAAAGCGAGCTCATCCGCTTCCCCGCCAATGACAATGTGATCGAAGATGATCTGATTCCCATTAAAATTTTCATCTCCCCGATCAAGGTACAACCAAAGGTCACGCAAGTCCGTGGGGTCGAACCCTTCCAATTCACCTGCTTCCCAGGTTAGGGTAAACTCATACCAATTCTCCAAGTCTCCCGGTACGGTAACAGCCTTCCGCGAAGAGCGTTCCGTAGAAGTTCCGGCACCGGAACGAAAAAGAAAATCGAGTACGACTGACGCCGCTGATCTCACCCGTAGATCCACCGACACGTTCTCCGAAATATCCTGAATTGGATCACCAGCAGCATCCGTTGCCCGCACTTGATAGGCATTGAATGCCGGCAAAGGAGCATTGGCGGGATCCGTCACCGCCAGCGACAATGTCTCACAGTCGGTATCAAGACCAAAGGTGGACACTAAGCCAGCGGTACTGTTGACGTTGACACTTGTTAGCGTGTCTGCCGTGAAATACTCGGCAAAAAGGGGGGCATCTTCTCCATCCAGGCTACAAGGTGAGAACTGATCTTCATCTGCCTCGCCGGCAATAGCGATAAAATCAAAGAAGATCTCATTACCGTTAAAATTCTCTGTACCCCGATCCAGGTAGAACCAGCAATCGCGCAAATCAGCCGGGTTAAACCCGGCAAGGTCATCAGGGCCATACGACAGGGTAAACGTGGTCCATGCCGTCGTATCACCCGGGACTGCGAAAGACTGCAAACTACTACGCTCATCACTTCCACCGCCACCGGAACGGAACAATGTACTAATGGTCACCGGAGAGGCCGTCCGCACCCGCATACTAATGTTCACCCGTTCAGTAATGTCCGTAATGTCGTTGCCCATATCGTCACGAACCCTGATTACGTAGGGGCTAAATGCGCCCAGTGGAGCTACTGCCGGATCCGTAACCGATATCGCGAGTGTTTCACACGCCTCATCAAGGGTGAAAGTCGAGACGGCACCGGCCGAGTTGCTCAGGTTTATTTCAGGAAGTGTATCCTGCTGAAAGTAGGTAACGAAACGAGCGCTCAGGTCTACGGGTGGAGGCCCCACCGAAGCGTGGCCGGATGGTGGAGAAGCACAGCTGTTGCGCTGAGCAACTACCCGGTAGCGTACATTCTCGGGGTTGTCACGCACAACGTCATCATAAGTTGTAGCGTCAGCTGGCACCGTTGCCAGGCTATTGAAGGTGTTTCCTCCATCCAGACTAATGAAGACCTCATAGCCCGTTTCCTCCGCTGACACATCCTGCCAGTTTATTTCCGTACGGTCAGGGTACCCGAAAGCACTAAGGCCTGCTGGAGGATCTGGCAGTGGCCCCAGCTCAAGACGCTTGGCCAATTGGGTCGTGTACAACGAGGCTATTGCAGGGGTCTCATTAGTTAGCTCACTGTAGCCGATCGGAAAAACAAATGGGCCTTCGTTGGTTACTAAGGCGTTGCAGCCAACGGCGTAATTCTGTCTTCCGGGCGGACGCTGTAAAACAATGAATCGGGAAAATGGTACCGAAACGCCCCATGCCGTGCTGTGCACGGCAGACCAGCCATGGCCCGTACCAAAATTCCCCCGGTTGTATAATCCTAGTAAAGTAAAGGTGGAAGGATCCGTAAAGGTGATATTGTCAAAGAGCAGCGCCTGGCTCCAACGGCGGTGCCCCTCGCTCGCGCTCAGATCTCCGCTACTCGTGCTGTTGTGGAATACAATACCCGAACCCGTACTCGCAGCATTACACACAAACGTGTGTCGGCCATCAGAACCCGTACAATCCGTGAAGAGAATGTTGTTTGACTGAAAATTTGCCGCAAAATTATAGCGACGGCCTCCCGTTATCGGCGAATGTGGAGTTAGCCCTGAGCATCCGCTAACTGTTACCCGGGTCGCCACCTCAGTATTGACCGCAGCATAACTGAAGCGCAATGCCGTAACGTCTCTTACCCAAACATCCTCAACCCCCTCTAGAAAGATGGCCGTACGGACATGCGCTTCGTTCAAAGCTCCGCTGGAAGCTACCGCTATCCGTAGGTTCTCTACACCGCTATTGCGCCGAATATCCGGCTCGTTCAGTACATATACTTCCGCTTGGGAAAGACTACGGTCCAACCGGTCGTAGAGGGGTACGTCAAGGGTTATTTGCCCCGTCGCGCTATTAATCGCCGTTATATAACGGTTATAGATCAGGTCAAGCTGGCCTGCTACCCACGGAGCGTCAGACCCTGTGTTTCCAAAGTTGATCGTTTCCAACCATTCATTAGTACTTGGATGGGTAATAATGACATTGTCCCCAACTTCGTACAATCCGGGATTGTCAACGCGAATTGTTCTTGCGCCGGCAGGGACCACAGGACTGATAATATCAGAACGCGTCCCCGCTTCAGCGCTATTCCAACTGACAAAGGAGGCGCCTCCAACCGTGATCAGGTTACGGGCCTGCGGACTATTTCCTTCTCCGACAATAATCGTACTGGTGGCAGGATCATCTCCTTGCCCAACACCACGCAGCACTACACCGTTTGCGTTGATGATGAGGCTTCCGGCCACAGGGTAAGTACCCGCAGCTAGTTCTACCGCTCCCCGGATGCCATCTGCTCCCATTGGCAAAGCAGCGACCGCATCGATAGCTGCCTGGATATGAGCAGTGTTGTCTCCGGAAACCGGAGCAATAGTCTGTACCGTTGGCACTGCAGGAATAGGAGCTTCACCGTTTCGGTAGCCGGCGTAGCTATAATCCGGAATGAAGTTCCCAATAGCATCACTTTCGTACTCAAGGCATCCTGCTGCATTGATGCTCACAATTTCCGCCTCTTGTTGGGCGCGGACGCGGGTGCCAAAAAAGGTTAAACAGCAAAGCAGGAGCATTTGCAAAGACAGTCGGTTAGATATAGTCATGAACTAAAAGGTTGATGAAGTTGGAATTAGGTTAAAGTTTTGGGCGCTTCGGATCAATGTCCCCCTTAAGCACCTGGTAGACAAGCTTCACGAGCTCACCTCTCCAATGTCTTTCGGTAGGCTGCTGGCGTAGTAAAATGTACGCCCTCAGCAATGAGAAAATCTACAATTTGTCGAAACTCAGCCATCCTGGATTCTGGTGCCATCCAACTACGTGGATGCCCCTGAATAACAAGCACCTGCTCCTCGATATGCGCCCGAAATCCGGACACAAAAGCAGCAAAATCAGGCTGATGAACAGGGTACTCAATATTCACCGCATCAATACGCGGCATAGGATGTTTCCCCGCCGTTTTGCCGGCAGGAGGATATAACCAGGTAGCTATTTCAGGAACTTCACGCAAGGCAAGCTCAGTGTCATCGTCACAAGCATTGTACGGGGCCCCAAAGGTGACCAGAGTAATCCCCAGCTTATCAGCAGCTATTGCCTGAGTTTTACGGAGTTGCTCCAGTTGGTACTGATAACCAGTACCTCTGAACTCACGTAATTCCTTACCGTCTACGATTGGCTTACAGTGGCAGTAGCCGTGGTTCCAAAGCTCATGGCCAGCGTTTGCTTGCACCTCCAACCAGTGATAAAAGGCCGGCGAAGCGCCTTCCATGCGTTCCCCCACCAATCCTATCGTAGCGGGGATATTTTTACTGTTCAGATAGTCGAAGGTTTTCACCCAGCCTTGATGGATAGAATCGCCCTCAAACCAGGCATCGTCAAGCTTGAGAATCACCTGTGGTAATTTTCCTTGTTTACGGGCAGCACAGCTACTGAACAAGCCCCCCAGTAAACTGAGAAAAGCGATGCCATAAACCACCTTGGTGAACCTGCTAATAATTTCTTTTGATTGCATGACGACGGGATAAACAACACCGCCAAATGTAGCTTATCACCTTATGCCAAACGTTCAGAAATAGGGGGAGAAAAGTACATAACCTTCCCGGACCTAATAATAACTTACACTTTGCAACCACATGCTCGCATAAAAGGAAGCAGGGGCCCGGCCTAAGACTCTTGCTGGGTTTTCCGGTAATTCCCCGGAGCAACACCGTATTGCTTTTTGAAGCATTCACTGAAGTACCGGTCATCCCGGAAACCAACCATTTCTGCAATCTTGCTGATCCGGTAATCACTATCCGCAAGTAATTGTGCCGCTCGCTTCATGCGGAAATTCTTGAGGAATTTACTCGGGGTTTGCCCCGTAAGCGCCTTAAGCTTATTGAACAGCAGCGTTCGGCTTACCGCAAGTTCGCGGGCAAAGTGCTCCACTTTATAACCAGGGTCATGCACATGTTCTTCGGCAATTTTCAGTACCCGTAATAAGAACTCCTCATCGATAGAGGTCACTTCTACCCTACTAGGCTCAACGGCCAGCGTGGTTTGAAAGGAATCCTTGAAACGCTGACGATTACTGAGCATGTTGGCGACCCTGAGTATTAGCTCTTCAGGATTGAATGGTTTGGTAACGTAGTCATCGGCTCCGGTACGTAAACCTTTAAGCTTGAAAGGTTGCCCGGAACGAGCCGTCAACAGGATTACCGGAATATGACTGATCTCCAGATCATTTTTTAATGCATGGCAAAAAGCCATGCCGTCCATCTCGGGCATCATCACATCACTGATCACCAATGCGGGTAATGATTGGCGGGCCACCGTCAAACCATGCTTACCGGTAGTGGCCTGCAGCACGTGGTATTGCGGTGAGAAAATGCTCGCTACATAGGTTCTGACATCCTCATTATCGTCAACCACGAGAATCGTCTGCCCACCCGTTGTCTCGGATACAGTATTGATCCCCATTAATTCTTCCTCGACAAATCCAGGCAGCTGAGGCTCTTCCTTCACCGGTGCGTCAAACTCAGTTACCACTTCCGAGAAGTGCTCCTGACCTAGCTTAAGCTCTACAACAAACTTCGCTCCGGGAGGAGTACATTCCTCAATGTAAATATCGCCGCCGTGTAATTCTACCATCTTGCGGGACACCGCCAGCCCGATCCCCGAGCTTTTGATGTTGGATTGCTTGCCGACGGACTTTTCGTAAAAGCGCTTGAAGACCTCCGGGTGTAATTCTTTCGGAATCCCAATACCAGTATCACGCACCCAAATCTTTACCCGATCCTCACCCAACCGCGCAGTGCCTACCGTGATTTCACCACCATCGGGGGTAAATTTGAAGGCATTAGATAGCAGGTTAAAAAAGACCTTCTCTAACTTGCTTTGGTCGCACCACAAATAGAGGTCGTCTACCTCATGTACAAGCTGGTATTCAATGCCCCGAATCTCTGCCACCCCTTCGAAAGAAGCATAGACGTCATCCATAAATTCGGTCAGCAGACACTCTGAGACCCGCAGTGGTTCATGGTCCGTCGCAAGCCGGCGGAAGGTCAACACCTGATTTACCAGATTCAGCAACCGCTGCGCGTTGCGATTAATTAAGCCCAGCTGCCGGCCAACCTCCTCTTTGGGGTTCGTCTTATTTAGGAGTTGCTCCAAAGGCCCCAGGATCAGGGTAAGGGGCGTCCGAAACTCATGCGTGATGTTGGTAAAGAAACGTAGTTTCATTTCCATCAATTCATCCTGCTGCTGTTTAGCAACTTCCTGCAACTGCACTTTATGCCGCAGGCGCAGAAAACGAATTAGGGCAAAGACCGTCAGCCCGATAAGGGTCAAATAAATCAGGTACGCCCACCAACTTCTCCATGGCGGCGGAAGCACCACAACGGAAATCTGCCGTTCATTGGGGTTCCAAACGCCATCACTATTTGCTCCCAGCAAGCGGAAGGTATACTCACCTTCGCGCTGAATGGTATACGAAGCCTGTGTTTCACCGGTACTGTAGTTCCAGTCCCGATCAAGCCCCTCCAACATGTAAGCGTAGTGGTTATTCCCGGCACTGAAATAGTCCAGTGCTGCAAACTCAATGGTAAAGTCAGCTTCATCGTAAGCAAAGACCAACTCCGTAGTGGCGTTCAGGCTATGATTGAGCACACCAGCATCTTCACCGATAGCAACCTCCTGATTATTGCGCAAAAGCCGGGTGAATACCACTGGAGGGATATTCAGGTTGGGAGAAAATGCCATTGGATCAAATCGAGTAAATCCATTGATGCCTCCAAAGAGGAAGTCTCCTTCCTGCGTTTTAAACGCAGCATTGAAGTTGAACTCTAAATTTATCAGGCCATTGGTCTCATTAAAGTTATTAAACACCTCGGTATCAGGCTCGAAACGGGACAGACCGCTACCTGTACTGAGCCATAGTATTCCACCCGCTGTTTCCAGAATACCAAAAACACTATTGTCAGGTAATCCATCTGCGGTGGTGTAGCGACGGATGACGGCCCCTTCATCGTCACACCGGAACAAACCTCCACTGAATGTCCCTACCCACACCCCTCCCTTAGCGGGGGCAAGCGCATAAACCTTTTCTTCGGCCAAATAAGGCGTAAACTGAGTTGGCATACCTGTCTCATCTACCGTAACCCTATTCAAACCAAAATCGGTACCTATCCAATAACCTCCACCATTCCTGCGGAGGATGGTTCGCGTATTATCTGAACTGATAGAACTCACCCCCTGGTCCTCATGCTGAAAATATGTCATTTTGTTCGAAGTCAGGTCAAGTACATTCAGTCCCCCACCATAGGTCAGTATCCACAATAAATCCCGTTCTCTCAGTAATCCATAAACGTTATCACTTGTCAGTACTGGCCCTGATCTGGTGTCTGTACCGTAGTGTAACCGTGCTTTGGTCTTAGTGTCAAAACGGGTAAGTCCGGCCCGATAAGTGCCCACCCACAGGATGTCATCATCCATCAGTAAGGCTTTAATGTTGTTGGCTGACACAGGATTTTGCTCCCCTACCCGCCACTGGTAAGTAGAAAACGCGCCACTTTCAGGATCAAGAAAGTTAAGTCCTCCGCCTTCTGTTCCTACCCATAGGTCCCCATCGGCCTCTTGCGCAAAGGCGCCCACAACGTTCGTATTCAATGAATTGTCAAATGGGTCACTCTGGTAGTTAGTAAAGTAATTATAACGCTCATCAAAATGATGTATTCCTCCGTAGTAAGTACCGCACCATAGTTTATCTGACCTGTCTATTAGCAGCGAACGGATAGAGTTATGCAACAAAGGCCCCTGGCCTTTACTACTATCCGTAAAACGCGTAAAGGAGTCAGCGCCGTAAGCAAGGAGGTTAAGTCCTTCAAAGGTTCCTACCCAGAGGTCTCCCCGGGAGTTGATGACCAAGGCCCTAATCCGATTATTACTCAAAGAGCCCGGCGCAGCCGGGACGTTTTTGTATTCCTTGACAGCCGCCGTTTTTGGGTGCCACCGGACTACTCCATTACTGGAAGTCCCCAGCCATAAATTCCCTTCGGCATCAAACTGTCCGCAGGTAAAATGCTGCCCCGACAGGCTTGGCTCCCGGACCCAGGTCGTAGCTCCTGCTTTCAGGATGAACAGGCCCTTTTCTGTACCAGCGTAAACATTTCCGTCATTATCCTCCGTAATGAAGGCTACGTCGAGACGATCATCCTCGCCAGACCGGGTCAGCAGGTTGACTTGCTGAAAGTTATCATTTGCCGGATGGTAGCGATTCAAGCCACGGTAGGTACCTACCCAAAGCCGGCCGCTATTATCCCGAAAAATTGCCCGGATCACGTTGTCCCATAAAGTACGCTCCGTTTGGTCACTAAAATAACTGACAAACCTGTCCTCGTCAGCCTCATACCGGCTAAGGCCAGCGAGCGTACCAACCCATAGGTGCTTCGTGAGAGGGTCGGTGTAAAGGGCTCTTACATCATTCCCCGCAAGCCCCTTCTGGTCCCTTTCCTGCCGGTAGACCCGAAACATATTCCCATCATATCTATTGAGGCCATCTCGTGTCCCAAACCAAAGAAATCCGGTACTATCCTGTGCAATTGAAAAAACCGATGCTTGTGAGAGGCCGTCCTTTTTGTTGAGGTAACGAAAGTTAGCCTGTCCCCACACCGGCGTATTTAACCACAGGAATGAGAGACACCACAAACAGAGCAATATGAAGCAGTTCGCCTTTGCCATATCAGCAATTGTGGTTTTTAGCCCAACAAAATAAGCACGATTTCAGGGAATGCATGACAGCTAAGCTCTTGGCCGAATGATTTAACGTCCGGTAGGGGAACGCGGTAAATATAGGTCCTTCTCATTGCACCTGCGCCCGCGCCCGTGACACTATGTAAGATAATTGTTAGCTGCTTACTAAAACTACTCTTCCTCCGATCCAGAAGGCATAAAAACAAACCGGCGCAACACCCAGGCAACCAGCTTGAGGTAGATCAATAGGATAAGGATATTGATGTGAATGTTGAAGATCAGATAAGAGGCGATCGTCCCGAGAACTAAGAAAAATGTGTCGTCAATACTATCCGCCACAATCTTACCCAGCGCAGTTTGGCTACGTGACCAGAGCCAACTTCTTGTCCCCGCTTCTTCCTCGTGCCAGATGCGCCAGGACATCCAGAAAAAAAGAACGAGCAATAATAGTAGCCAGCGAAGATGAATGAGTGTTTCCCGCTCCTGTAAGGTGAGAAGAGCGTTGTGTACGATCATGGGGCCGGGGACCGTCCCAAACACCGTCTGGTGTTTGTCGTTATAAAAGTCTCCGAGGACGATGGTTCTTCCGGAAAGCAGTTCACGAATGTCTCCCTCCTCCCAGAAGGTAAACTGAAAGAGCAGGCTCCCCATGTCGAAAAGGCTGTACCGGTTATCGACATCGAGGTCATGGGGCCTTACTCGAAAGTCGATAATCGGGTTAGACAGGCTGCGGCGCCCATCAAATGCTTTTCCCCAAAGCGCATCTCCGTATGCTACGCCCTCCATTTGCTCCAGTGCCACCAGGGGTAAGGTGGGCAAGGTATCGTTGAAAAACAGTGGATACTTCATAAAATTCTGATCCACACTCAGGTACATTGCCACCCCTTTTGGCACCACTATTGCCGGCGGAAGGGTATCCAGTAGTTGGGTCGGTGTTGTCGCAGCAACCTTTGGGAAGGGTAAACTGTCAAGGGCCGCCTGCAAGGCACTGTCTGCCGGGGAGGGATCAGAGAAATTAATATCCATCAACACCAGCGGAATATCTGATCCATATTCACGTACAATAGTCAGAAATTCAGCCAACTGCCCCCGATCGGTTACCGCGACGTGGTTAAAGCCCGTATACTCCTCAAACAAAGGGTCGGGAGCTGCAACGATGGTTTTGGATCGTGACACATCAACGTAGAGAAAGCTCTCAGCATCCGGCTTGGGGTCAATCCCCAGAACGGTCTTTTTTACGAGGCTGGTCCATTTAATCAGAAAGGCCTCATCGCCAAAGGTGCGGGGCAGGCTCAGCCAGAAGAGCGCCAGCAGGAGCATAACCAGTCCATTGGTCAGGCTAAAGAGAATAGGTCGGGTGTACTTACGCGCCATCGGACTACAAGGTAAGACAGGCGCAGCAAATGGGCTCGGCAGCAGGTGCCAGGGGAGGTAGAAAGGCAATGCGACAACAGGGGTGCCCTGTCCCTACAATGTCCATCTGAAGACGCCATAATTACTGACAAATTACCGGCGGAACACCCTACCATAAGTTAATTACCGGACATACTTTTCAATAAGCTTGCCCACGTAGCTTTCAAGTCCTCCTGGTAAATAAAGAAAGCCATATTTATCCTCCAGGTAGGTATCAAACTGCATGTCCTCCATGAAAGCACCAGCGCTTTCAGGTTGTGTCTTCTTTATCAAAAAACGCAGTTCATCATCAAAGGCTTTGCGGTCGGTAAATTTTCCGGGGTTTAAATAAGTCAGCAAAGTCCCGGTAGCATTTGGTTGAGAAACATCGGGATAGGCATAGCTGCTTACTTTGATGGAGTCCCGCCGATGTTGCTCAGAGTCATATGGGATGTCTAGCATCCTGAACGCCCCACCACAGGAGGTGAGGTCCAGCCCCAGGTCCGCAAAATTATCCGCTTTACTTTGGGCTGATTTAAACGCTTCCAGGTCGTTGACCACCACAATCGCAGCATTTGCACTGATGTCGCCTGCGCTTAAAGAAGGATTTCTCCAAGGATAAACGAGTTGGTCGATGTCCTTCCAGTATTTTGCATCTACCACTGCCGCGCCGGATTTGGCTACAACCGGACGTGTCTCGACGCCAGACTCCGTCAGGAAGATGAAATACAAGCTTTTCTCAAAGCCAACCAGCTCGTCCGGCAGGCTGAACCTGGCCCCGTTAAAGTAGGTGATCATTGGGTTGATTGGTAAGCAACTAGGCCGATTTCCGTGGGTAACGGCACCATAGGCGAAGCTTCCCCGCTGGCGGACCAGGGGAAACAATTCTTCCCGGAGGGCAGTAAAAAATTCACTGCCGGCGCTTTCCTTTTTTTCGGGTTTAAGGGTATAAATACCGCCTGGCCCAACCACTTTAATCCAACCCTTATCATCGGCAAAAACCAGTTTTCCTTTCACCTGGATTTTGTCGCGCTTCTTTAGCACCTTACCCTTATAAGTCACCTTCCCACTGAAGGCGGTAACGTAATAATTTTGTCCGTAGGCAATACTACTTGCCAGTAACAGACAAAGGAGGAGTAATTGACGAATCATACCCTAAAGTAATCCTTCTGCGGTAAATATTACCGATTATTGCCTTGAGACAATTCCCTCCTCATAAAATCCCCCTCCCCATGGAGCTTTTTTACACCATTGCCGGCTGGGTCGGAGCAATTGGACTACTGATTGCATTTTGCCTATCCTCCTTAGGTAAAATGGATAGTCAGGGGACACCCTACCATTTGATTAACCTCTTTTGTTCGGTGCTCTTGATTGTAAACGCCACGGCCAACAGTGCCTATCCATTTATCGTCATCAACTCGTTCTGGTCACTGATGTCAGCCTACGCCATCGGCAAAAATATCTTTAAGAAAACACCTTCAGCCACCGCATGAGAATACGGACCACCCTCCCCTGCCTTTTGATCCTCCTGCTGAGCACCTGCGCCCGCGCCCAAACAGAATCCCAGTACATTGACGTTTTGGCTGCCCATCTTCAGGGCAAGCAGGAAACGGCTGTAGCTGGTGGTCGTATTGACATTCTTACGGAACAATATGCTATTGAAGTAGAACGTGCTCCAAAGTGGAAAAACAGCATTGGCCAGGCACTTTGGTACGGCTTACAGACCAATAAGCAGCCCGGGATCATCCTGCTGGTCGCATCGCCGCAGCAGCGTAAGTATGCCATTCAATTAGGGTCTGCTCTGAACTATGCAGGCCTCAATGAGCGCATTAAGGTATGGCTTTGGCCAGACGATTTCCCCGGCGTACTACCAACACCAAAGCCCCACCCCGCCAGCAAAGACCCAGAATACGGCGCCACCTCTCAGTTTTGGCTAAACCTAAACGGCAACAAAAGGCATACTGCGGACTGTAAGTGGTTCGCAAACACGAAAAACGGTCGGTACTGTACTGAGGAAGAAGGCGTCGCCGCTGGCTGTTGCCACTAATTATATTCCGCGAAACAGCGCTTTAGGACTTACGGACAAACAACCACTTCACTCCCGAATACAGCCCCTTAAACAGGAAGCCCAAGGGGCCAAGCTTGGCTTTCTGCTGGAAATTCACCCTGATGGTAGCAAACTGTTCGAGCTTATCCATCCGGTTGCGTTGTCCTTTGTAACGATCAATAATTTCATTTAATCGCTCCAGCTCCCGTTCTACGGCGAGGGCTGCCTCGACCGTTTCAGCCCGCGCCAGGAGCTCGAGGTAGCGTTTACGTGATTTTTCAGCGTTTTCCAGCCGGATCCCAAGGTCTAGATAAGAGTCCGTGACGTCCTCTCCGGTGATCCGTTTGTCCTTCAGTTTTCCATATTCAGCTATCTCATCCATGGCTTCGTTGAAGCGATTCGCCGGCACCCGGATCACGGCAAGGTTATTAGCTGTAGACGTCATAAACCCACCGTAGGCAGATGCCAGTCGAACCGTTTTTGCCACTGCAGAATCGGGCTGCGCTACCACTACGGAAAGGGAAGCGGCCTTGAGGACCTTTCGTTCCTGAACTACCTTGTCCTGTTCGACATCTTCCTGGTTCCTGTACGCATTTGCAGTTGCACCAGCTTCGTAGGCACTCCGCGTAGCGCAGCCTGAAATCAACAGTATTAGAGGGAGGGAAAAACAAAAGAAACGGAAAAGCATACAGGTGATTTTTAGGGATTTGCGGGACTGACATCAGTCTGTCACGAGAGATGACGGCAGGAATAAAGGCTGCAACGCGCCTTATGTATCTACAGAAGGATAACGCAATATTTCCCGGAGACAAGATGATAACCCCACCTTATTTTGGTGGATATATGTTTGGGTTGCGTCATCCGGTGAGAAAAGCAAGTGACATTTAGCAGTTTGTCCGCCATTTCCTAAAACCATGTTCTGCTTCAGTCCGTTCGTCCGGTATGATTAAGCTCGCGATACTTCCCATACTCTTCATGGCCGGCTTTGCCGCAGCCAGTTTATCAAGTTGGGAAATTGATACCGATTATGCCGTCCGCTTCTCAACCCAGAAAGCTGAGGGTACCTTTTCCGACCTGCAAGGCACGGTCAATTTCGATCCGGAAGACATATTGAATGCCAGTTTCGATGTCTCGGTAGCTACAGCCACTATTTCTACCGGGAATACCTCGAAGGATAAGCACGCCCGGGGAAAATCCTGGTTCGATGCGGAGCGTCACCCCCGCATCAGGTTTGTTTCTAATCGCTTTAGCCCTACCGCTACTGGCTATGCCGTTTCCGGCACCATGACCATCAAGGGTATTGACCGCCCCGTAACGATTGATTTCACCTTCACGCCAACCGCCGAAGGCGGTTTGTTCGAGGGGACGACCACCATTAACCGGGCCGATTTTGAACTGGATGGCCCCTTCCTCTTCGGTGGGCTGGTGGGGAAATCTGTTAACGTAACACTCCGAGTCCCCGTCAAAGCAGGTTAGTCGTAATGTTGAGTTGCTCAGCGGTCAGCCGCAAAGCTGACCGGCTCCCCTAGCCCTGTTTCCGCTCCGTTTCCAGCAGACGCTCCTGAACATCTTCGATGTTGTGCACTTTGTCTAGTAATACGTAGACCCGACCGGAGGATACCATGGCGTCGGCAGCTGGAACTACCTGTAGGCCCGTACCATCTTCGTAGGCGAGCCCCAAACCGAGGTCATAAATCTTGTGCAACAGATCTGCCCAGCGAATTTCAGTTTTCACCTCGATCATTACAAGCTCCTGCTCTCCGTGGCTACTGTAAAGGCTATCAAGGACTTCTTCCGCCCCAGTCAGGACGCAGCGCGCAATAATATCCAGATTCCGGGTAACCGGGCGCAGTACATCCGTTGCACCAGAGGCCTCAAAGCGTAGTCTATTTTCGGGCAAAACTGCTTCGGCAATAATCCTTCCCCGGAAGTTTAGTGACGTTCGCAAAGCGCGGATGCCCAGAAAGGTTTTAGCATCTGACGCTGCCATTTTAGGATCATCGGCCAGCAGGATGACGGCCTCCAATTCGGCAAGTACTTGCTGGTACTTCTCCGTCAAGGATTCCGCCCAGCAGTCTTCACCAAGGTGAGTAACTTCAATTCCCCGCAGTTGCCGTTCGAGGCGCCGGCGGTAGGACCGGGTCACCCGCTCCTGGGTCCCGATAAGCCCCACCTCTTCCGGTTCAGTAAACTTGATGATGGGTCGGTCGTCAATCAGCGGCTGCAACATCTTTGTCAGGGCCGCTTCCGCGGCCCGGGCGGAGCCGAAGGTATCCACATCAATAAGGAAGATCAACTGATCATCTTCGAGCTGATCCTGACGGGGAGGATGTAACCGATAAGAGCCATCAAGGCGGCGAAAGCCGATGAAAATGGCCTTTCCGGCCACCTGATCGAGCACTGCGCCGACACTACAGATCAATGGGTGTTGTACGATGATCATCTCTGCCCCGGCTTGCCGGATTAACTCCTCCACTACATTCTCTGACCCGAGAGCCAAAATAGCCCGCGCCAGCATATCAGGATAACTGTCGTCATAGACCAGCGTATCATCCGCGCCGTTGGCCGCGGCAATGGTTTCCATCTCGGGCTGGAGACAAGAAACAATGATGGGCGTGTCCGGATGATCAGCCCGCAGTCGGCTTGCCAGATCTGCGCTGACAAAATCAGCGTCGGCATCATCATTATCCGGAATGATGACGAAACGGGCAGCCGTACTAAGGTAGGCTTTCTCCAACGTCAGGCGTTCATATAAAGGACCGCTCACGTGCCTTACCCCCAGATCACGGAGTTCAGAGGGCAATTGTGTCAGCCGGGGGCTGACAATAAAAATATCTGCATTCGCCAAGGGGAGCATACTCTCCCGAATCTCGCGTACTACCGTCAGCAAGAAATCCTGTCGCCAACCAAAGATGACAATGTGGTTCTTCCCTTTGAGCTGAATCTTTCCGTTAAGGCGCTCATCACTAGCCGCCTGGGCCGCTTCAAAAACCAGTCCGGCCAACTGGGCGAGAACAAATATCCCCCCGCCATACATCAGTACCCCCGTAGCCCAGCGTCCGGCAGTTGTTGCCGCGGAGATATCACCATAGCCTACCGTGGTCGCCGTTGTAATGGTTAGCCATGCGGCATCACCCCAGCTTAGTCCCTCCAAAAGGACCATTGCCACACTGTGCAAACACATTAAAAGCATGAGGAATCCTGCCAGGAATAAAATCCGGTAGTTCAGAGTGTTCCCCAACACCCGGCGTAATCGCTTGACCCGGATGCGCAACAGTTGGAGTAAATGCATAAAAAGGGCTGTTCTGTCAGACAAAGTAAGCAGAAGAACCCGATCAGGTTACTTTAGTAGCCGAGTTTCTCAGGACAATTGCATTAAAAGCTGACGCACAGTTTGAGCCTTTGAATAACGCTCCTTATGTCGCCACCAAGGGACGCATACTATGAGCAGCCACTTCGAACAACCCGTAAACGAGTCGTTTGGACATAGCGGAGGCCACCTTCGTAAATACCCGATTGTCCTGACCTAATTCGCAAACAAGCGCCCACCGTCGTAGCGGTTCTGGTTGACCGGTACGTTGATGAAGTCTAATGTTCCTGGTTTTACGGCGATGGAGAAGTTGTAGGTATTACGCTGCGGTGCCCAACTGAAGCGCATTTCCCAGCAGTGGAGATCACGCACAAAACTCAGGAAAGGGTAGGTGATTCTACGACTGGTAAAATCATATCCGATCTGACCAATGTTCACACTCCAGTTATTGGTCAACTGAAAAGCTCCGCGCAACTCGATAGAGTTGGCCATTTGGCGGAACACTGGCGTCCCCCGGTCTTCCGTATCGGGATTCTCGGTATCAAATTCCCGCTCAAAGCTAAAGTTAAAGGTGTGCCGGATACTGAAGCGTTCAAACAAACTGAGCAGATCCGTTTCCTCAAATAGCGTCGTCTCTTCCTCACGGCGTTTTCTCCGTTCCTCAGCCAAATCCGTAACCACCTCTTCTTCCGCCCCCTGGAAGAGTTCCCGGATTTTCTGGACCGTGATATTGGTAGCAATTGTACTGGAAAAGCGGGTTAGCGAAAGGGGGAAACGTCCTTCCTCCCTGTTAAAGACATTTACCCTCCGGAAGCCTTTACGCTCCACGTCGTAGCGTGTGATGTAGGGATCGAAAGTGCCGCTAAAGTTAATCCGGGTCACGCCCTTGAAAAACTGAGTACCTCCACTTACCCGGACAGTGCTCCACTGCAGGGTATCCTGAGACAGGTCAACATTACCACTAACACCGATATTCTGAAACAGCTTGACGTTCTGGCTGGTACTATCTTTCTTATTCCAAACCTTGGCTTCAAACAAGTTGGCAATGGAATAAGTGACCCCGAAGCGCTCGTTGCTATTGGGTGGAGCACCAAATATCTGATTTGCAAAGGGCGACAGGAAGCGATCGTCGTCACCGTTGAGCGGATCAATCTCGTTTTCGGGGATGTAATAGCTTTGGCCACTGATAAAATCTTCAGTATTACGATAGTCTGGAGCGTAGCCCACCGTAATGGTAGGCTTCATGACGTGCCTGATTCCCTGCAGGCCCAGCAGGCCTTTTTTCCGGAAACGTACTTTACCGAATAACTGTGTGCCTACGCTGACACCCGCACTGAAAGTCCGGTATCTCGCTAAGCCAGGGCGCAGTTCACTGATAATTGACCCCAGGCTGGTGGTATCGATTGTCAGGTTACCCTCATCATCGATGATCTCCTCCGTTTGGATATTTCCGTCCAGGCTATAGTCCCGGTACTTTCCGTAGTATACCTCTTCGTAACTGATGTTGGGGCTTACGTTGAAGTATTTCAGCACGTTCAGGCTAAGCCCGCTGGAGATATCATGACGGAAACCATACTGCCCGTCGTCAAGCGTTGCTTGGGTAAAGAAGGTAGAGTCTGAGGCCTGAAACTCCGTCCGTAAGGCACTCTTGTAACGAAACTGCAGCTTTTTCCACCAGGCCTTTTGTTTTCCGGGAAGGTTACGGAAAGGGTAAATGGTCTGGGTGGTAAAGTTGGCATCCGGGAAGTTGACCGTGATTTGGCGGCTTTGGTTATTCTGGCTGTGGTTAAGACCAAAGGTCAGTGTTGACTTCAGCTTAGGGAAAGTCTTGGTCGCATTCATACTGGACCGGATCGTATTCTGGCTGGCTACATCAAAATCGTTGATAAAGCGCTGATCTACCAGGTTGGTCTGGAAGTTAAGGGAACCGCCGAAATTGAAGGTCGGGTGGGCCCTGCGGTCCTGCCGGTGGCTCCAGCTTACGGAAATACCCCGATCGAATACTTCATTCAAATCATTGTCCTCCCGCCGCAAGCTTTTATAGCTTGCATTAAAGCTACCGTTGTACTTGTAGCGCCGAACGTAGCTTACGTTGGTATTTACGGTGTAAGTTCCTTTAATGAAGTAGTCTCCCGTAAGCTGCAGGTTGACGTGATCGCCCAAAGGGAAAAACCACCCTACCCCCTGCAGTCCGTATCCCCACTGCGGAGAATACTGGTAGTCTGACGGAAAGAGCAGCCCCGTGCTGCGGCCACTTTTAAGCGGGAAAAACCCAAAGGGTAACCACAAAGGCGTAGGTACCCCCATAATTTCAAGGTTACTGGGCCCAATGACTGCCAATCGGTTCGGCACCACTTTGGCCTTACGTGTCCGGATACCAAAGTGAGGATGCTCTGCGGAGCAAGTCGTGAAGATGGCCCCTTCGGTATAAATCACATCAGCGCGGGTGGAGTCGTCCACCTGAATGGCACCGGAAACGAATTTAGACTTACCACCGCGAACAAAAATATCGTCCTGGGTAGTTGTCGTTCCGTACACAATGCCTTTGCGGGTTTTAAAATTGTACCGCATTTCCTTAGCGACAAAACTCTGCCCTCCGTCGCTAAACTCCGGCTCACCGGAAGGACGCCCGAGGCTATCCGGCAATGGCTCGGCAAACACAATATTAGTGCCATAATTCAGGACGATATGGTTCGCCTTGAGCTCTATCTGTTGGTAATCCACTGATGCAGCACCGTACAGGTGGATCTCCTTGGTTTCGAAATCAACCCACATACTATCCTCGGCTGCGTAGTTGACCGGCGCAGCTAAAGAGTCTTCAGACATAAGGTAAGCTGCGGTGCTCCCGCTAAAGCGTGGGGCAGGAACTGTATCGGGAAAGACGGATACTAAAGAGTCCGTATTAAAGGTTTGTTTTACCGGTGGCTTGATCGTGTCTGCCGCGGTCGCAGGTGCAGTGGGGTTCTGCTGCGCGAAGGCAGTGCAGGATAAGAAGAGGCAGCTAAGGACCAAGAGTAGTTTATACACAGTGAGATAAGGACTACTATTTTTACTATATATTTGTACCGTATCCCCCCTATCGGCATGCGCTGATACATGAACAAACACGACTGATGCAAAAGGGAATAAACGCACTAATTCTCGTATTTACCTACGTGATGTATGGTGGTGTAATGATGGCCTCACCGGCAATAACGTCATTCACAGAACCAACCTTTAACGAATCCTTAAGTGAATGGGTGGACAAAAGTACACCGATACCTTTTAATGGACTACAAAAGGTAGTTATTGATGCTGGTCACGGCGGCAAAGACCCGGGCGGCATGGGCAAGAACAGCAAGGAAAAGCACATTGCCCTGAACATTGCCCGTCTGCTGGCTATCGGAATCAGGACTAATTACCCCGACGTAGAGGTGATCATGACCCGGAGTGATGACACCTTCATCCCGCTCTACGAGCGGGCGAACATCGCCAATAAAGCCGGAGCGGATCTGTTCATCTCCATCCACGCGAATATTATGCCGGGTGGAACAACGACCTATGGAACCGAGACCTTCGTCATGGGGCAACACGTTGCTGAAGAAAATCTTAGAGTGGCCAAGCGTGAAAATGAGGCTATTCTTCTGGAAAGTGGAGATGTTACGGCCAACTACGGGTACGACCCCAATAGCCCCGAAGGCCACATCATGATGACCATGCAACAGCATGCTTTTCTCGAGCGCAGCATTCTCTTTGCCGAGGCCGTAGAACAGCAGTTTGCGTCTAGCGGACGCAAGAGCCGTGGGGTGAAGCAAGCTGGTTTCGTGGTACTCAAGGCAACAACAATGCCGGCCGTACTAGTAGAAACGGGTTTTATGAGTAATCCCGATGAAGAAGCTTTCCTGCTTAGCGATGCCGGCCAGCAAAAGCTGGCTACTGCCCTTCTCAACGCCTTCGGTGATTACTACCGGATGGTGACCGGAGACCGGGACGCTCCCGTAGCAGCCATACCAGTCAGCACTGCTCCTAAAGCAACCACCCCGGCACCTGCGCCCCGCCGCCCTGTCCCGGCAAGTACACCCCAAGCCAGGGAAGTGACGCCTCCCCCTACCCTAACCTTAACTCCGGTACCCGCCAAGAAAGCAGCGCCAGCTACTCAGCATATCACCATTTTCGACAAGCAGGTCGCCCTGGCTCCGCCAAGCAACTTCCAGTGGGCCAGTAAGGGAACAACCTCCCCCATCTTACCCACACCGGCAAGCCCTGCTGGCCCAGCCGTCCAGGTCTACCAACCAGTATCCACGCCCGCCCCGGCACGGTCTGCCCAACCTTCAGTATTAAGTAAAGAGGTAGCACCTACGCTAACCAATCCGGCCAACCGGGTCATTCCAGGCGCCAACTATGTTCCTCTAGCTAACAACCAGCCAAAGCTAGCCATAGTCGTACCGCAGGATACCGTAAGACCATTTAAGTTCCCTAATGCCGAAAAGAAAGTCCCTTTCGGCAGCGTGGACCTAAGAGAAATTAGCGATAGCCAATTGTTGTACGCCGTGCAGATTATCGCCTCGGGGAAAGACCTCAACCTCAATGCTCCTCCTTTCAGCAACCTTCCTTATACGGTTAAAAAGGTCAGGGAGGGAAACTATAACAAATACCAAATCCGCAACCTGGCCTCTGCTAATGACGCTACGGCAGCTCAGCGAATGGCTAAAAAGCAAGGCTTTACTGATGCAATGGTTGTAGTCTATTACAATGGGAGACGTCTCCCAGCTCAGTCAGTCAACTACCTTCTTAAGCGCTAAGTTTCCAAGTGATACGTAAGATTAAATTCTGAAAGAAAAACAAACATCCGATCGCATTAAAATGTGATCGGATGTTTGTTTTCAAGGCAACAACTTCCGTGCTAAGGCTTGTAAAACAACATCTTACAAAATATAAATTATCCGTATACACATTGTTATGCAGGTCGAGATTAAAGTCGCCATAACGCCGAATTTTATTCTACCCTTATTTTTTTCACCGCCATTATTACCTAGTTTGTCGGTCATTTTCCATACTTTAGGCTCACATTATGCCGATTTAACAAAATCAAACCAACGATTGCGCTAAAGACTAGCATTTCTCTCATCTTTTTAAATTGTACTAACAAACTTTCACACATGTTGAGAACATTACTCCTGGGAGCAGCTTGCCTCCTATGGGCCTCATCCGTTATTGCCCAAACTAACAACTACTACTGGGCGGACAACAACCGGATGGCCCTCACACCCAGCCAAACTAATTTCATTGTTACCGCCGATGCCGCCACCACCCTAACGGGCATCAAGCCGGGAAACGTCAAGAAATACGAAAGTTGGGCCCACAAACCATACGCCGTTGTCGAAACCGTCACCGCAATGACCCCCGACCAGCTCGTGGCCAAACTCGGTTTTGACACCGATGAGGTACAGATCAGCACGGGTTTTGCCCTTGAAGATGGCTTTGTCATTTACCCTACCCGTACCATTGTTGCGAAGTTGATCGACAAGGACGACGAAGCGGCCATGGAAAGAATGGCTGCAACATTTGGCGTCAAGGCCATCACGAAGAAGTATGGTACCTACCGGATCGAGCTTGACAACGTCAAGCAGGCGCTGGTGGCCGCCAACACGCTACAGGAAAGTGGCCTGTTCCACTTCGCCCACCCTGACTTTTACGCTCCCATCGAGCGTTTCCAGATCAATGACCCGCTCTTCTCGCAGCAGTTCCAGATGCACAATACCGGGCAAACAATTGACGGCGTTGCCGGCGGCAACGACATTGACTGTAACGCGCTCGAAGCATGGGGAATTACGCTCGGGTCTTCCTCCATCACCGTCGCGGTGATTGACGACGGACTGGAAGATCACGAAGACCTCAACGACGCAAACGGTGTGAGCCGCTACACCAACGGTTTCAGCCCTGCTAACAATGGCAACGGTGATGCAATCAGTGGTAGCGACCACGGTGTTGCCTGTGCTGGTTCTATTGCCGCAAGCCATAATAACATTGGCGTTCGTGGTGTTGCTCCGCTGGTCAACCTCATCTCCGTAAACATTTTTGTCGGCGGTGAATCAAGCCAGGACCTGGCAGACGCCATCACCTGGGCTAAGAATGCCGGGGCAGACGTAATGAGCAACTCCTGGGGTTTTGGCTCCTGTACCTACAGCCTTTCAGTACTCAACAATGCCTTGGCTGACGCAAACGCTAACGGCCGTGGTGGTCTCGGTTCCGTGATCACCTTCGCGACCGGCAACGATTACCAGGCTTGTGTAAGCTACCCCGGTGACAACGTAAGCGTTATCGGTGTTGGTGCAGTAGCCAACACGGGTGCACGCTCTGCTTACTCTAACTACGGTCCTGCACTGGATATCATGGCACCATCCAACAACGTTGGTGGCCCCGGAGCAGGTGTCCGTACTACGGACCGGATGGGTAGCCCTGGATACTCCAGCGGTAACTACACCAATACTTTCGGTGGTACTTCTTCCGCTACCCCAGTGGTATCAGGTGTTGCAGCACTCGTACTTGGCTTTAACCCTAGTCTCACCTCTGACCAGGTGAAAAGCATTCTCTACACCACTGCTACTGATATGGGTGCTAATGGTTTTGACAATGAGTTTGGTCACGGACGCGTAAACGCACTGGCAGCCCTTCAGGCAGCTGGCGGTACCGGCGGACCAACTTGTTCTGACGGCGTTCAGAACGGTCAGGAGACCGGCGTTGACTGTGGTGGCCCCGATTGTGCTGCTTGTCCGCCAGTAACCTGTAACGGGACTGAGGTGACCCTTTCCATCACGCTGGACAACTACCCTGAGGAAACCAGCTGGGTGATCACGAATGACGCAGGTGCTACCATCGCCACTGGCGGTACTTACGGTGGCTCTCCTGATGGCTCTACCATCACCGAGACCATCTGCCTCGTCGATGATTGCTACACATTTACAATAAACGATGCTTACGGCGACGGTATTTGCTGTGCCTACGGCAGTGGCTCCTACACCCTTACCAACGGAGGTACAGTGCTTGCAAGTGGCGGCTCCTTCGCCAGCTCCGAAGCAACTGATTTCTGTCTGGGCGGCACCCCCGCTGACACTGCTCCGCCAACCACACCCACCAACCTGGCGGTAAGCGGAGAGCAGGACACCCAGGTAACCCTAACGTGGAATGCTTCCAGTGATAACGTCGGTGTAGTAGCTTACAATATCAGCGTGGATGGCCAGGTACTTGGTACTACTGCTGGCACTAACGTCAACATCACTGGGCTAACTGCCTGTACCAGCTATAACTTCAGCGTGAGTGCTGAGGATGCTGCAGGTAACGTTTCCGGAACTGCATCTACGGTCGGTTCCACTACTGGTTGTACTACCGGTGGAGGAACACCATTCACCGAAGGTTACTTCTTTGAGTCTGGCCTCGAAGGCTGGGCCGATGGAGGTAGTGATTGCGCTCGCCGGAGCACTAGCTTTAGCTGGGAAGGCAACTACTCTGTTCGTATTCGCGACAATAGCGGCGTAGCTTCATCTATGACTTCTCCATCTTATGACCTTGCCGGACTTGGAAGCGTAGAAGTAAGCTTCTACTTCTACCCCAACAGCATGGAAAATGGTGAAGACTTCTGGGTACGCTACAACGATGGTACCGGATGGCAGACAGTAGCCACCTATGCAAGTGGAAGCAGCTTCACCAACGGTTCTTTCTACTCAGCAACAGTTACCCTCGATGCAGCAAGCTTCAACCTGACTGATGGCGCCCAATTCCGCTTCCAATGTGATGCCAGCGGGAATGCAGACCAGATATACATCGATGAAGTAACCGTTACCGGATCACTTGCTTCTGGTGCTTCGGTTGGACCAACTGTCACCATTGAAGAGATTCCAACGACCCGCACTTTCGACCTGACGGACCTGAGCGAGGCTGACGTTAAGTTGGTCCCTAACCCTGCAACTGATATTGTTTCGGTACAGGTAGCAGACCCGATCAACCAGATCACGGTATTCAGCGTGGACGGTCGCGAGATCTTCCGCCAGAGCTACCAGGGCGTTGAGCAAACCAGCCTCGACGTAAGAACGCTGCCTGCAGGTGTTTACCTCGTAAGCGTACAGACAGAGGAGGAACTCGTTACGGAGCGCCTCGTCATCCACCGCTAAGTCAGCAATGGTTATTGGGTTAACCTTTTAAGCCGCCCGATACCCCCTGAGAAAAGCCCCCGTCTCCACTTGTGGAGGCGGGGGCTTTCGCTTTTCAACAAGCCTGCCGTCATGCGGTTTTGGCGGGGCCGCAGGTGCTGTGAACTGAACAATCCAAGGCAGCGTACCGGAAATTAGTTATCGTCCAAAACGCGAATCGTCAGACGAACTTTGTTTCGATTACATCAGATATAAAGGATTCGTCGGACGATCGCCCAGCGAAACAGAAGGTAGCGATTCATGGCCCCCTACTCATGAACATCCTCATTACCCTAGGGTAATAATAACGATCTACCATTTATTCATCACGGCCGTTGAGGCCTAACGCTAAGTCAGCCCCAAAGCGCAGTTGTCTATTTCACGAACCGGACACCAAGGTGATTGAGTCCACTATCCGCTGGTGTATACTGATCAGTATTGAGGTTAAAACCGGTACAGTAGCTCGTACTGCATAAAAAGGAACCACCTTTGATGATGTACTGCTGGGTACGCTGATCAAAAGAGCTGGTCCACTCCCATACATTTCCGGAGATATCGTACAGGCCGTTCATTGCAGGAGGGAATGACCGGACGGGGGCGATTCCGGGAAAGCCGTCCAGCACTGCGTCTTCAAAGGGGAAAGGTCCTTGCCACCAGTTTCCCGGGAATTTGCTTTGGTCAGGGATCATTTCTTTTCCCCAGGGGTAATCAGGATGCTGGCCGCTTTGGGAAGCGGCCCAGAGCCATTCTACTTCGGTTGGAAGGCGTTTGTCTGCCCACTTAGCGTAAGCCAGGACATCGCGCATCGACAGCTGGGTTACCGGGTGATCCGGCCGGGCCGGGGCGGCAGCCGGGCCCTGGGGGAATTCCCAATTGGCGCTGTCGATAGGTAACCAGGCCAGGCTATCGTAGTTAAAGACGCCCGACCAACCGAAATCGTCAGCTTCCGTCACGTAGCCTGTAGCCTCGACGAAAGCCGAGAATTCTGCAACCGTTAGTTCGGTGGCGTCCATCAGGAATCCGGGCTGGTCAGCAGCCCCTTCAATCCAGACCATGCCCTCGGGAACAACCGGTGGTGCCGGAGAAGGCGCTGCGCCACAACTCCACAATGCACCTGCGACCGCGCCCCAAAACAAGATGCGGGCAATCCCACTTATTGAAATCCTTTTTGCGTCCATGGGGTGAAGTTACGGCGTATCTTTGCGGTCAAATAAGCAGCGCTGACAAGCGCTTGTCTCCGGCCCAAACGCTCCATTATGATTCTTCCCGCTGAATGGCACCCCCAGCAACTTGTTCTTTTTGTTTTCCCGCAACGCGATGGCGACTGGGGTGATCAGTTGGACGCTGCCTCGGCAGCGATCATTAACGCAGCCAACGCAGTGAATCAGGTTACCCCCGTTTTGATGATCATCGGAGACGCCGAGCACTTCAGTTCTTACGCCGATTCGTTTGCAGGAGAAACGCTCGAATGCCCCACCAACGACGTATGGATTCGGGACTCAGGACCAATAACGGTCTTCGACAAAGCCGGCAAACCAGTGCTGCTGGACTTCACCTTCAACGGCTGGGGCGGTAAGTTCACGGCCACCCAAGACAACCTTCTGCCTAAACTCATCCACGAAGCCCGATTTCCTGAAGCAGGCTATCAACGTGTCCCCTTAGTGCTGGAGGGCGGGTCCATTGACTCTGACGGTCAGGGATCTATCCTGACTACTACTGCCTGTTTATTCAGTGCGGGCCGTAATGATTGGGACGACCCCGAAAAAGCCGAA
>CAZTTF010000100.1:0-5340 GCA_964616365.1 uncultured Lewinella sp.
GCTCCTTGCGTCGCGACCAAGGGACACATACTATGAGCAGCCACCTCGGACACCCCAAAAACGAATGGATTTTGATGCGTTTGCCCTAGCTACAGTCTGCTATTGGTCTCCGGGAAAAGGGGAAACGCCGTACCTTTCGGTCCTGTTTCAAACCACCCCTTATGCCAACCACTTACGAAACCGTTATTGGCCTCGAAACCCACGTGCAGCTTGCTACGGAGAGCAAGGCATTTTGTGCCGATCGTAACCAGTTTGGCAATGAGCCAAACCGAAACATCAGTGCCATCAGCCTGGGGTACCCGGGGACGCTCCCGCTGCTCAACGAGCAGCAAGTACGCTTTGCCGTTAAGCTTGGCCTGGCACTGGGATGTAAGATCAGCCCCAGGAGCACCTTTGATCGGAAAAACTATTTCTACGCGGACTTACCGAAGGGATACCAGATTACGCAGGACGAACACCCCATCTGCATTGGTGGCGCCTTGCCCTTACGACACTCCACAGCACCTGCGTCTGCGCCCAACGTCGCTCCCCGCTCCGTGCAGATTCATCACATCCACATGGAGGAGGATGCAGGAAAGTCGATTCACGCAAACGGGGAACCGTATACCAAGGTAGATCTGAACCGGGCGGGCACCCCCCTGCTCGAAATCGTGACTGAGCCCGACCTACGTTCTGCAGAAGAAGTAGACGCTTTCATGACCGGCATGCGTCGCCTGGTCCGGTGGCTGGATGTAAGTGACGGCAACATGCAAGAGGGCAGCCTGCGCTGCGACGTCAACATCAGCGTACGACCTGAAGGGCAGTCGGAATTTGGAACCCGTTGCGAGATCAAGAACATGAACTCCATGAAGTTTGCCCGGCAGGCGGTTGATTATGAGGTAGAGCGGCAAATTGGCATCCTGGAAGCTGGAGGAACGGTCTTGCAGCAAACCAGGCAGTTTGACCCTGGCACAGGTACCACGAGTGCACTGCGAGACAAAGAAGATGCTCACGATTACCGGTATTTCCCCGACCCTGACCTTCCGCCCGTGCTTGTTTCTCCTTCCCTACTACAGGAAATCAAGGAGGAAATTGACGTCCTCCCCTGGCAAGCATACGCTAAACTGCAAGAGGTCTACGGCCTTGAAGCAAATGACGCAGGTTTGCTAACCGAAGACCGCGCAACCTACGAAACCTTCGTAACCTATGCCGCAGTTTCTCCTGCCGTCAAGGACCTGGCAAAACTTTGGCTCAACCGCCTTGCTCCCTGGTTAGCTGAGCAGGCGTTGCCTCCAACAGCATTACCCCTGGAGCCTGAGCAATTAGCAGCCTTTCAGGAGTTGATCCTGGCGGGAGACGTTGCCAGTGCAGCCGCTACCTCTAAACTGCTTCCCGATCTGCTGGCCAATCCCGGTGCTCCCTACGAACGTGCCGAAGCCCTAGGCCTCATTCAAAACACCGACACGGACTTCCTCGATGGCCTGGCCAGAGAGGTGGTGGCAGCCTACCCCGACAAGGTTGCCGCCTTTCAAAAAGGTAAAAAGGGACTTATCGGTTTTTTCATGGGAGAAGTCATGAAACGCAGCAAAGGCAGTGCCGGACCAAAAGAAACGCGTGCTTTACTGTTGAAACTTTTGGAAGCCTAACCGGCATTATTGATGAGCTTGAAGTTTCGTCTCTTTGGTAGAGGAGTGCCGCTACATCCAGTAACAAACCGGAACAGCACGCTTCCACCAAGACAGACTCTACTAGTATTTGAACGAATACAGCACTCACTCCCAATCCTACGATTATCAGGCACTTTTTTGAGGACTGGGGGTAACCATTTCTAAAGACTCACCTGCACGTCATGATCGATTATTTGAAGCTCAACCAAGAGCAATGGGACCAACGCACTAAAGCCCATCTCACCAGCGAATTTTACGACGTCGAAGGTTGGCTGGCCGGCAAGGACAGCCTGAAAGCCCCGGAGTTGGCAATACTTCCAGAAGACCTCACCGGCCTCAAGATTCTTCATCTCCAGTGCCATTTCGGTCAGGACACCTTAAGCCTGGCGCGCAGAGGCGCCACCGTAACGGGTGTTGATCTCAGCCCCGCCGCGATCGCGGCGGCCAAAGACCTCGCTCAAAAAGCAAACCTGGAGGCTACCTTTATTAACGTAGACGTCTATTCTCTTCCCGAACATCTTGACGACAGCTTTGATATCGTATTCACGACGTACGGAACCATCACCTGGCTACCGGATCTCGACCGCTGGGCGAGCCTCATCCATCACTACCTGAAACCCGGTGGCCAATTCGTCTTCGCCGAATTCCACAACATGGCCTACTTGTGGAACGAAGATTATACCGCCATCAAGTACCCCTACTTCAACCCAGCGCCTATTGTGGAGGCCATCAGCTCAAGCTACACTGATGGTAGTGACAACATCGAAGGCACAGAGGTGAACTGGGACCATACGGTGAGCTCTGTTATCACCGCATTACTCAATGTGGGATTAACGCTGAATGGTTTCCGGGAATATGACTATTCCCCCTACAACTGCTTCTCGGATATGATTCCGGCGGATGAACCGGGACACTGGCACTTGCGGAAGATGGCAGGTCTGATCCCCATGGTTTACACCCTTCACTGTAGTAAATAACCTGAGGGACTGGTATTTATTAAAATCCGCAGCAGTTGAGCATGCAAATGGGGAATAAACAGCCTTACTAGAGGGCATCAGACAGGTACCTAAGATTGATATTTACAATCAACACACTACGTATCCTTACGCCTGAGACACGCTATAATTAAGCCATCACATTGCCTTGAAGGCAATGGTTAGTTATGTGGCCTTGGGGAAAACTCTCCCTCCATTAGACTGTTGTGCTTATGCGGTTGGCAAATGGTGCATACGTCTTGGGATCGAATTCCCCGATATCGACCTGACCTTGTGCTCCGCGCCTGCCTAGTTTCTCATTAACCTGCACTACAGTCCACCCAACCATGCACTACGTCGCTCCCTCTCTTCTTGCCGCAGATTTTCGTCGCCTTGATCAGGCGATTGAGTTGATCAATTCGAGTGAAGCCGATTGGTTGCACCTCGACGTGATGGACGGGAGCTTTGTCCCCAACATCTCCTTCGGGCAATTCATCATCGAGCAGGTGGCAAAAGACTGCACGAAGTACCTTGATGTCCACCTGATGATTGACCAGCCGGAACGTTACATTGAAAGTTTCGCGAAAGCGGGGGCACACGGTATTACGATCCACGCAGAGGCGACCAACCACGTCCACCGGGTGGTACAGCAGATCAAGGAGGCCGGCTGTAAGGCCGGCGTAGCGCTTAATCCCCATACCCCCGTAAACGTTCTCGAGCACATCATTGAAGACCTTGACCTGGTGCTCATCATGACCGTCAACCCTGGATTCGGGGGGCAGAAGTTCATTTACCAATCGATCCCCAAAATTCGTCAGGTTTGGGATATGATCCAAGTGAAGAACAGCAAAGCCATCATTGAAGTCGACGGGGGCATCGGCCTCCAAAACGCTCAAAAAGTCCTGGAAGCAGGTGCCCGGGTCCTTGTTGCCGGTAGTGCCGTTTTCAAGGCAGAGGCTCCTGAGCAGGTGATCAGTCAACTAAAAGGCATTCAGGCTAACCCGCTGGCTTACGTGTAAGCCCTTACCAGATTGGTGTCTCTTTTTCGGGACACCGTCCCACCAGTTTCAAGACCATACCGCAGCGCATGCCCCCGATTATTCGCCCAGCAACCATTCCTGCCCTACTTCCCGCCCGCCGTTGGACCCTAAGTAATGGGTTACCGGTGGTAGCCATAGACGGGGTAGAAGCCCCCGTACTACGCGTTGAGCTCATCTGGGATGCCGGGCGACCCTATGAGCCCCAACGGCTACTAGCTGGATTTACCGATGACCTGATCGCAGAAGGCACCCCGGACCGCTCCGCTGCAGAGATCGAAGCATTCTTTGAGCAGTATGGTACTGGCCTGCAGCAGCCAAACTTGATGGATACCGCCAACCTGAGCTTATCCACTATACATCGGCACGCACCGGAGGTACTTCCGGTGATGGCGGAAGTCATTGCCCACACCGCAGTTACCGAGAAAACGGTACAACGGGAACTCCGTCGCCGCAAGCAACGCTTGCGGGAGAACCTCTCCGATAATGACACCCTCGCCTTCCGGTTTATTACCGAAGCCATTTTCGGGCATGAACACCCTTATGGTTATAACAGTACCATCAAGGATTACAACCAGTTATCCACCAAACGGGTCAGACAGTACCAACAGGATCATTATCACGCTGGCAACGGGACACTCTTCGTCATTGGACAGCTGAACTCAGCCATGGAGCAATTGTTGGAGTCCACCTTCGGTCAACTGCCTTCTGGAAATGCTGCGACAGTACCGACCCTGCCACCGCTTCCGGAGGATAATAACATTTTCCAATTGCGCAAGCCACGATCGCAGCAAACCATGATCAGGATGGGCCGCGGAGGAATCGACATAAAAGCTGATGATTACCCCGGACTGATGATCCTTGACACCATTTTTGGAGGGTACTTCGTCAGCAGGCTCATGCGCAACATTCGTGAAGAAAAAGGCTTCACTTATGGCATTGAAAGTGATCTGGAAACCTACCGCTATGGTGGCTCTTTTGGCATATCTGCTGATGTGGCCAACGAGAACCTAGCGGCGGTCCGTGCCGAAATCCGCATTGAGGCGGACAAGCTTACACAATCCCCAGTTCCTGATAGTGAGCTAGACATGGTACGCGCCTACCTTCTGGGCAGTATCGCAATGGAGCTGGACGGGCATTTCGGGCACGGATGGCGCTACCGGTCTGCACTGATTAAAGACTATGAACCCATTAGTTTCCTCCGGAACCTGGATGAAGCTGTCCGGGGTATATCCGCAACCGAGATTCAAGACCTTGCCCAACGTTACCTCAATCTTCCTTCCTGGCAGGAAGTCATTGTTGGTGGTGCCGAAACTGTTGCCGGAGCCCACCAGGTAAAGTACCCCGAGCGTCAACTTCGGTGAAGACCTCTTGATAAAAGAGTTTAGCTCCATCTAATTTAACGTCAGGTTTGGACGAGGCAATAATTCAGGTTACTGGATATCCCACTTTCATCTCCCGCGATCATCAAGTCTGTTGGTCTTTTCGTCTGTCAGGCCATCATGACTCTCCAACAGACTAAAAGTCCAACAGACGAAACAAAACAAGCATCGTTGCCAAACCGCGCGTTAATTCTAGCGCTTGTTTGGGAATCTACTTCCTGGAGTACAGAAGCAATTAAAGTTTTCTGCGAATTTTCGCTAGAAAATTACGAAGTTTGTGCACGCCTTAAAAGCAGATCAT
>CAZTTF010000101.1:0-6556 GCA_964616365.1 uncultured Lewinella sp.
GAAGCCATGATCAGGTTGTTAGGGTAGCTGTAGCGGCTTTCGTCTACGTTACCATTCGCATCACGACAATCAGGACACACAAAAATGTAGTCAGGGATAACCGGCGTACCGGAAGTACCGTAAATGTTAGCTTCACCAGGAAGCTGACCTTGATCGGTGTAGCTGCTGTAGAATACATCAGCGTAATCCTCAGGGCTTTGGATCAGGATATCATCCCAACCACGCTCGTGGTTTTGCGTACCGAAGTAGGTGTTGTAAGTGATCTTGGCTTTGCCAGACTTACCTGACTTGGTAGTAATGATGATTACCCCGTTGAGTGCCCGGGTACCGTAGATAGAAGCGGCGGAGGCATCCTTGAGGATCTGGATAGACTCAATGTCTTCCGGGTTGATGTTGTCCAGGAAGTTGTTGACCTGCTGAACACCGTCAACAATGGTCAGCGGGTCGTTAGAGGTAAAGGAAGAGATACCACGGATACGGATGTTAGTACCATCACCAACGGCACCAGAGGTGGACGTTTGTACACCCGTAGCGCGGCCTTGCAGCTGCTGGTTTACGGAAGTAGCGGCGATGGAAGTTAACTCTTCTGCATCAAGGACGGCAACGGCACCAGTAATGTCACCCTTACGCTGATGCTGGTATCCCGTTACTACTACCTGATCAAGGATAGCAACGTCGGGTTCCAGGTTAACGTCAATGGTCGACTGATTACCAACGGTAATCTTCTGGGTCGTGTAACCAGTAAAAGAGACGATCAAAACGGCCTCCGGACCAGCAGCAATGCTGTAGTTACCATCCAGGTCGGTAACGGTACCAGTGGTGGTACCCTCCACGAGGATAGTGGCCCCTACAAGGCCGAAACCGGTTTCGTCATAAACCGTGCCCTTAACTGTTTGGGCGGCTACCCAGCCGGATACAAGCATCAGCACCACCATAAGTAGTGAGCGACCTTGTATGCATCTGGATAGAGAGTGCGTAAACACTTTCATAGATTAAAGAATTGTATGATTAGATGTGAAGTGGTGTACGAAAGGAAGTGTATAGTGTTGAGTCACCTCTCGAACAGAAAAAGTTAGGTTAGCAAGTTGAAGAAATGAGTTAACCCCCAATCGGTGATCCGATTGGAGATTGGTAGTTGATTCTTGTTGTTCAGACATCACTCCTCGGAGGGGGATAGCTGTGAATAGTGAGTTGATTTTGATCTTACTTTAAGTTTCAATACTAGGGCCCTCAAACGGGCTTTCGGTGGCGCTTGGCCTTCCCATAATTATATCAAATGTGCAATAAGCAAGGGAATGTGCCAAATTTAACGGAAGATAATTTTTCCTTTGTCAGTACAACGAAATTCGATTTCCGTGTGCTGCTTGTGACTAATATTTTCTTTTGAATGCTGCGAAGGCCTCGTAATTAAAGGCTTAAGGGCAAATGCCTGACTTACTGTACAATGCAGCGCAACCGATTGCGCAAGACAGATAAAAAATTCCCGGCCTCTGCCACCCGATACGGTATTTAGGCGGCCTTATGGACTATTTTACACTTTCTCCTGTTTTCGCATGCCGTGTAAATGCTGTTATTCTGCCGAACAATTTGGCAATTGCTTGTATCTACATCTATCGCTTTGTTCAGGCTCTTTAATGGGAGTCAATCCGAAAAAAAAGCAGCGAAGACCTGATGCCGATCTCCGCTGCTTTTTTCGCCGATGTTTAGGGCTTTATTCTTTCATTTTATACCCGGCCGCTTTAAGCCGTTTACGTACGTTTTCATTGATCCTTGCTCCCAGGGTCGTCTCAGGTGCCACCGCATTTTCTTTTCTGGCTTTTGCGACATAAGCGTCCCGTTGCGCAGTCAGGGTCTGGATGCGTTTTTGAATGTTCTTACGGGCGGTATTGATGGAAGTGATCTTAAGCTGCAGGGCTTCATCGTTCAGGTTAGCCAGAGAGTCCGGCAAGGATTTTTTCTCTTTAAACACCCGCTCAGGGTCTGCTTCATGAGCATCGACCAGGTCCCATTTTGCATTCTTGTAGTTGGCTGAAACCTTGTACTTTGTTCGTGAACTCAGGTTCGCCTGTCCGTAGGAGGAGGCGTTTGCGTCCTGGACGGCCTGATTTTCTTTCAGGCGGGCACCCTGGTTACCGATTGGAATATAGGTGTCATTCAACCTGAGGTTACACTTTTCGATGTCAGCATCGAAAGGCGAGGCAATGAAGACTACTTTTTCATCCTGATTGATATAGAAGAACTCTCCCTTGCCATCCCGGGCACCGGCCCGCCAGCTGGGGCCATCGCTCCCATTGGGGTTGCCACAAAGGATGGTGTTGATCGTGATGCCTTTTTCAGTGGCTTTGAGCAAAGCGTCAGCGGTTTTTACTTCGCCTTGGTTGAAGGACTCGTTGCCCGCGATGTAGACTATTTTTATGGTGCTTTCGTCTTCATCCCAATCCAGCTCATCGGTCGCTTTTAGGATGACGTGACCGCAGAACTCGTCTCCTCCGCTGGTTTTTAGAGAGAATAGCTTCTCACTGATCAGGTCCACGTCGGCAGTAAGTGGACTAAGTTGTTCGATGTATCCATTTTGGGGGAGTAGGGTCGTATTGCCATAATGGTAGAGCGCGACCTCAATGTCAGGCGTCTGGCCGTCTTTTTCAGCCTTGAGGATTTCGTTGAGGATGTTCCACAATCTTGCTTTTGCCTGGTCAATGAGTCCATCCATGGAAGAGCTAGTGTCGAGCAGAAAGGCTATCTGGATACGATTGGAAGAGGTGGTTACAGGCGCGGTCGCAGGTGCAGGGTTCTGAATCAATGCCTGCTCGCCACAGCCAGCTACTTTGGTCAGAGAAAGTAAAACGATGGTAGCCGTGGCTACGGCTGCTGAAAGCCAGCCGAATGTTGCGGGGAATTTCATGGAAAGTTGGTTGTTGGTGATGACCCAAAATTGCGGGCAGATCCACTGTTCGCCAATCGGCACTTTGTAAGCACAGCCGGCTACTTTGTGAATGGGACTTTTGGCTTCGTAAAGGCGCCAAAACCAGCGGTTTTGGTAGGCTTACCAGGCCATCGCTCTCCGGCGGGCGCGATAATTTTGGTCTGTCAAAAGGGGCCTTGGATACTCGGTTAATCTAACTGCCACTGCGCTCCAACAACTTCCTGGCACCTGCGTCCGCGCCCCTTTTAAAGCGTCCGCAGCTGTACTAAACCTATGAACTGTTTTTACATGAAAATCCTGCTAAGCCTTTTCGCTATCTTACTGACACTCCCGCTGCTGCAAGCCCAAACGATGGGCAATTACTACAACCAGGCAAGGCCTGCGGTACAAAACTACCAGGTACAATTCCGGGCAGTTCCCAGGCCCGCCGCCTTCACCAGTGATCCCAATACGGTAGAGGTTACCATCAATGCGCTATCCAACCAAAAGGCGGATAGTTACGTCGCCATCTTCAGCGTTTTTCAGGCCGGACCGACCATCAAGTCCGTGAATAGCGGGATGCAGACCCGACTGGCAACAGTGAAACGGGGTCTGGCTGAGATCGGAGTTACAGAAGAGGATATTCACATTGATATGGTGAATTTTCTGCCAACTTATGCCTTCAAAGGAGAAAAAAAGATATTCTCAAAGCAGACCTTGACAGAAGTACCTACTGGATTTAACCTGCAAAAGAATCTGCACATCCGATATCAAGATCCGCAACTGCTGGATCAGATCATGACTGTCGTCACTGCTGCTGAAATTTATGACATCATCAAGGTGGATTATTCCGTCAGTGAGCCGCAACGCATCTATGCGGAGTTACGGGAAGAGGCCTTTGCTTACCTGGAAGCGCTAACGCAGGTTTATGCGGACAACAAAGTCGGGCTTGATACCGCCCGCCTTCAGGTAGCCGAAAATGCCTGGGTCGTCTACCCCGGCGACCGTTACGAAAGCTATACTGCCCACAACTCACAGCAACTTACGGCAAAGGAACAGGCAGATGCGGTAGTTACTAAAGCTGAAAAACCGGTACTCCGTTTTTATAACGCCATCCCAACCAATGACTACGACCTTGTCATTAATCCAGGATTACTGGCCCCGGCTGCTCAGTTCAGCTACAGCCTCAAGGTCCGCTTTACGATGGACAAGCCTGAACCGGTGGTGAAAACCAAAACGGTGAAACAGTTTATGTACCTTAACGCTGACGGGAAGATCGTTCCGCTGGAACTCAAGTAATTCCCGGAATGTTGTAAGCCACCTCAAAGCACAATCTATGCTGCGCTATTTGTCCGTATTGCTTTTACTGTTTTTTGCCGGTGGGCTAACGGCGCAGTCAGCCCCCGCAAAACAGCAGCGGGCGGCTACGCGGAAAGTCTCTCTGGCACAGGCGCAGGCGCTAAGAAAAGATGATCCCGAAGCAGCCATCCGGATGTTGAATTCGCTTTTGCGGCAGAAAGCGGAACCGGGAACAATGACCGACGCCTTTCTCCTGTTGGGTGACATTTATCTGGATATCGGCCAAACGGATCTCGCACTTGGCCGCTATGATCGGGCAGCGGAAGTATTGATGCCTGGTGACGAAGGCCGAAGAGCCATCCTGGCATACAAGCAGGGTAGGGCGCAGCTGAAGCTAAAAGACTACGCTGCTGCGCGGTACTCCTTTATGCGCTGTCTGGACATAACGGAGGAGGGCTCCTCCCAAAACGTTGCTTGCCGGGAAGGCCTGGCGGATTTAGAAGCGGAACAGCGAAATTATCAGGTGAGTCAGCAATATTACGGGCAAGTAAAAGACTTTGCCCCCGATAGCCTCACCCAGCTGCGGATCAACACCAAGCAGGCTGATGTCTATTTGCAACAGAATGATTTGCCAAATGCAACCAATAGCCTGAACATGGCCATTCAGCAGACGCCACGAAACCAGGATATTCCAGCCAGGGAGAGTGAAGAGTTGCTGGCCACCAATGCCAAACTACGGCGAGCGGTGGTCCGTGATGCACCGAATCTTGATGTAGCGGTAGTAGAGGCATTACCCTCGGCTCCGGTTGATTTGGTGGTGTCCGACGAATTCAGCCGATTCCGGGCCCTGAGAGATAAAGGAGATATGGCGAAAGCCCGAGTCGTTCTGGAAAATACATTGGATAAAATTAGTGACAAAACCTCGCCGGATATTGCTACGGAAGTTTATGCCGAAGGGGCAGGTTTTTACCTTGACAATAGCGAAACTACCCTTGCTGCGGGTGTTTATCAACAATATGCCGGAGCAAGTGACCAGTTGCTGGCAGCCCGGCGGGCTGCGCTGGATCAGCAGGTTGCTATACTGAAAGAGCAACAAAATATTGACCTGGGTTTGAAAGACCTCCGGGCTGAGGCTGTGGAAGATGCGTTTCGGGACCGACAATTGTCATTGCAGCAATCACTAAACTACCTGCTGGGAGCTTTGCTTTTAGTGGCAATAATTTCGGTGATTTTTATTCTGCGTAATGTTCAAAAAAGACGTCGGGCAAATCAAGAATTGTTGTTGCGGAACCTCCAGGCCAGGATGAACCCTCACTTTATTTTTAATAGTTTAAACAGTATTAATAATTATATCGCTCGTCAGGATGAACGTTCTGCAAATCGCTATTTAGGACGGTTTGCTAAATTAATGCGCAAGGTGTTGGACCAGTCTGGTAAAGATTTTGTTCCATTGTCCGAAGAACTAGAACAGTTGCAGCTTTATCTGGAGTTAGAAAAAGAAAGATTTGGCGGTAAATTTGATTATGAAATTGAAACTGGTGCAGACAACTTGGTATCTCCCGAAGAGTTGGAAATTCCGCCCATGATCTTACAGCCCTTTGTTGAAAATGCGATTTGGCACGGACTGCGTTACCGCGAAGACGGCGGATGGTTACGCGTTTCTGTCCAGCAATCAGCGGACGAAGTATGTGTGTTCATTGAAGATAATGGCATCGGGCGAGACAAGTCGCAGGCGTTAAAGACAGAGAACCAACGCAAACATCGCTCTGCGGGTATGGTTACCTCAGCGCAGCGGTTAACGCTGGTTAATAACCATTACGGCAAGGATTATTCTTTGCATATTGCTGATGCATTCCCCGGAGAAGTAAACGTTGGGACCCGCGTTAAGATTCGTCTTTCCTAATAGTTTGATTGAGACGGATGAAGAAGTGGGCGAAATTTATTCGTATTTAAATGGCTGGTTTTATTACTAATTTTTTGTAATGAAAATAAACTGTAAAGTTCGATGAAAACCATAATTGTTGATGATGAAGCACCGAGCCGAGAAGCCTTGAGGCATTATTTAAATAAATACTGTTCGGAAATAGATGTTGTAGGCGAGGCTGATGGCGTAAAGTCTGGTTTGTCGTTAATAGTTGAATGTAATCCAGAATTAATTTTTCTGGATATAGAAATGCCATTTGGTAATGGTTTTGATCTGATTGAAAAATTACCGCCTAATCACAATATTGAAGTTGTGTTTGTGACGGCCTTCGAGCAATATGCATTACGGGCACTACGCCTGAGTGCTGCCCACTATTTGCTTAAACCCGTAGATATTGACGATTTAATTGAAGCCGTTGCGCGGGTCAAACA
>CAZTTF010000102.1:0-15233 GCA_964616365.1 uncultured Lewinella sp.
AGCTGGACCATGCTCCGCCACCAGTATTGCTTGAGGTTGTTTTTCAGCAACACTCCGAGCGGACCGTAGTCGTAGGTCGCGGCCAGGCCGTCATAGATTTCAGAGCTCTGGAAGATGAAACCGTAATCTTTGGCGTGGGCCGTTAGCTTTTTAAAGTCTGCAAAAGTGGACATAGCGAAGTCTTGAAGTCATACAGTCCCGTAGACTGAATAGACTGTTAGTTTGTTTGGGGAGCGCAAAAATAGCTATTTCCTAAAAGCTGTCTCTTGTTTTGCTCCTTTGTTAGCGCTGGAAGTGTTTCCGATTTGTCTACCTGAACCTATTTATCTTTCCCAAAAGTTCCCCTGCGATGTCCAATAATTAATCGCCCGACCATATTGGACACACGCTAAGCTGGTGTCGGGTTTGGACGAAGCAATAAAGCACGTTACTGACTATCCTGCGCTAATCTCCCGCGATCATCAAGTCTGTTGGTCCTTTAGTCTGGCAGGCAGTCATGACCATCTAACAGACAAAAAACTAACAGTCGAAATAAACCATGCATCGTTGCCAAACCTAACACCCGGCTAATAAAGCCGGCAGGAAATTGTCGGCACTAATAGGAGACCCAGCAGGGAATTCCGCTTTATCTTTGCCGCCTATGGCTACCCCAACCGTCGAAAACTACCTAAAAGCAATGTTTGCGCTCGCTGATGCGGAGGGGCTGGTCAGTATATCAAGCCTCGCCAAATCCTTATCCGTCAGCAAACCCTCCGCCAATAATATGGTGCGCAAATTGCACGAACGGGGGCTGGTGGAGTACGAAAAATACAAGCCGCTAAAACTGACTGCTGCCGGCCGAAAGGCAGCAGCACTCATCATCCGAAAGCACCGCCTGACGGAGATGTATCTCGTTGAGCAAATGGGCTTCGGCTGGGAGGAAGTTCACGCGATTGCGGAGCAGATTGAGCACGTAAACAGCCCTGATTTTTTCGATCGCATGGATGAGTTAATGGGGCATCCTGCGGTAGACCCACACGGTTCTCCCATTCCGGACGCAGACGGCGTTATTGCTCCTACCAACCACCGTCGCCTAAGCGACTGTGCCGTCGGGCAGACCGTCACCATCACTGGTCTTAACCATACTTCCAATGATTTTCTCCACTTTCTTAACGACCGGAATCTGAGCTTAGGCACAGAGTTGCACGTTATTGCCCGGGAAGCTTTTGATGGCTCCCTGACGGTTACCTACCCTGGCAATGATCGTGCGGTATTCAGTAAAATTGTAGGGGATAAGATTTTGGTAGAGTAGGAATAGTGATTCTCGCTTTAGCCAACATCCTGAAGCGCCAGCGCTAAAGCACGCGGAACACCAACAAAACAATCCCGACCAATGCAGGCAGCGCCTGCACAAAGAAGATCTTCTTGTCAACAGTTGCAGCACCGTAGATCCCCGCTACGGCAACACACCCCAGAAAAAAGAGGGCGACGTTATCGTGCCACACGGGGTCTTTGATGAAAAAAGTCCAGATGAGGCCAGCTGCCAGAAACCCGTTGTAGAGCCCCTGGTTAGCGGCCAGCGTTTTCGTCTGGGGGAATAACTCTTTCGGGAAACCCCGAAAGACCTTAGGGCCACGAGTTTCCCAGGCGAACATCTCTAGCCACAGAAAATAGAGGTGGAGGAGGGCTACGAGGGCAATGATGACTGAGGTAAACATATAAATCTGCTTTGAGCGGATAGCTTAAAGTTGGCGCAAAGCACCACTAGGTGGTAAGAGAAGGTCAAATTAAGTGAAAGATGCTCCGGTACTTTTTCAGACACCTGCCATTTAGAAATACCCACTGTAATTCCCGTCAATATCTGCGAAGAAGAAACTCCCATCCGCCAGAAACTTCAGGCGCCAGACATTGATGTTCGTTACCTTAAGCTGTTCCTTCAGGGCATAGGGTACGTTCCCCAGGTATTTATAGCCTCCTTCGTAGACGGCGACCATGCCGTCTTCCGTCAGGCAAGCAGTCCATAGTTCTCCGTGCTCGCTGCTCCCCTGGTTGAGCAGATAAGTGATGTCGGTAGTAGACGCTGCATATTTTGTCTGGCCGATTATCACCCAGTCTCCGGAATCATTAAAAGTAATGGCGTTAATTACTTCCCCTTCGCTGTTCCATTGCTGGAGATAGCTCAGCATTTCAGCTGGCGCTCCGTCGGAGTAATAGCCGTTATCAGCAAACAGGATAAACCAGCGTCCTGCTTCCGTCAGTACGATATCATCGATTAATTCCTGTTGCTCGTTCAGCTGCGCTAAGCGCGCAGCCATTTCAGCAGGCACCCCCTGATAAGCGAAAGCGTTAAGGCCGCTAATGGCAACATCTCCCCCCTCCATTGTGAGGGCAACATTCTTGCAGGTCCCCCAGCTACTGACGTAACTTTTGATGTAGTTTCGATTGTCTTGCCCGTACAAAAGGGAAGAAGCAAAGAAGAGGAACAGAAAGCAATAGCGCATAAAGAAAGAGGTTAAACTGCCTCTTAAAGGTACGGCCTAGCGATGAACAGCACTAAGTCTGGCACCGTGGGCGCGCCCGGGATAATTAATCGGAGGTAAACACCCGGTGCTTTCCAATACCCGCAGCACATCTATCCGGATAGCAAAATTATGCCTGTTTATGCTGGCACCTTCGGGCAACCCGGTCTCCCGCCACAGCTGATTACCGCAGGTTACCTATCTTCCCCATCCCAACCAAAACACTACTGTGATGAGACTTCGTAATTGTATTCCTCTGCTCTTTTTACTCTTGCTCTGCACCGGCGTCCGCGCCCAAAGCCCTGACGGCAAGATGATGAAGAAAACCGAAAGCCTGGACCGGCAACTCGACATGGATATGGCCATGACGAGCAAGCACTCCGTAAAAATCGACGGCAAAACAGTTCCTTACACTGCTACCATCGGCACACAGCCCGTCTACAACAACAAGGGCCAGGTTACTGCCAGCCTGCACTACACTTACTACATCCGTACTGACGTAGACGACCCGAACCGTCCGCTACTCATCAGCTTTAACGGAGGCCCAGGTTCCGGTTCCGTATGGATGCACCTTGCCTACACCGGCCCCCGGGTGCTCAACATTGACCATGAAGGATTTCCAGTTCAGCCTTACGGCGTATCCGAAAACCCTTATTCCGTCCTCGACGTAGCGGACATTGTTTACGTCAACCCCGTCAATACTGGTTTCAGCCGCATGGCTGAAGGAGCCGATCGCGGTCAGTTCTTTGGCGTGAATCAGGACGTTACTTACCTCGCCGACTGGCTGAGCAACTTCGTCAGTCGTAACAACCGCTGGCGCAGCCCTAAATTCCTGATCGGAGAAAGCTACGGTACCACCCGGGTGTCCGGCCTCGCACTGGAGCTGCAGGAGCGCCGCTGGATGTACCTCAACGGAGTCATTCTGGTCTCTCCAACCGACATTGGCATCGAGCGTAACGGTATCGTGAAAGCGGCCAACCGCCTGCCGTATTTCACGGCGGCAGCCTGGTACCACAAGCAACTTCCCGCCGACCTGCAGGGCCAGGACCTCGTAGACATTCTACCCGAAGCGGAAGCCTTCACCCAAAACGAATTGCTGCCCGCCCTTGCCCGTGGTGCCTCCATGTCTGTTGACGAACGCGTAGACATTGCTGAAAAAGCAGCTCGCCTCTCCGGCCTTAGCTACCAGGAATGGATGGACAATAACCTCATGCCTTCCACCAGCTATTTCTGGAAAAACCTGCTGCGCGGGAACGACAAAGGCAACTTCACGGTAGGTCGACTGGACAGTCGCTACACCGGTATCGACGCTATGCCGGCTGGCAGCAGCCCCGACTATAATTCTGAGCTCACCAGTTGGCTCCACTCCTTCACTCCTGCAATCAACTACTATTTGCGCGAAGAGCTCGGTTTCAAGACCGACTTGCAATACAACATGTTTGGCCCCGTACGCCCCTGGGATCGCTCGAACGACAACACCGGACCCAACCTGCGCAAGGCCATGGCCATGAACCCCTACCTCAACGTCATGATCCAATCCGGCTATTTTGACGGTGCGACTAACTACTATGACGCCAAATACAATATGTGGCACCTCGACCCAAGTGGCCGGATGAAAGACCGGATCAGTTTCAAAGGGTACTACTCAGGTCACATGATGTACCTCCGCCGGGAAGATTTGAAAAACGCGAATGACCACGTTCGTGACTTTATCAAAAAAAGCCTTCCGGGAGATAAGAGTGCGAAGTATTAGCGGTTAGCAGTTGGCCGTTGGCGGTCAGCGGTTGACTGTTGCCGGTTAGCAGTTGGCCGTTGGCGGTTGATCAACTACGTGGCGATCAGCTTTAAGCCTACCCTCGTACACACGAACGCGCGCTCTGAGTCTTCAGAGCGCGCGTTCTTTTTCAGGCCTCCCTCCCGGCAGGTTTGCATCCATAACGGTACGGTGGCTGTTTTTCTATTTCTGTACTTTCTGGCATCGCAACTCTCCCCATTCTTGCAATTTACCCGACTTCTGCCAGCGTAGGTGATTGCGTATCTTTGAGCCCCAACATCATCAAAATGAATAGATTTATACTTTTTACGCTGGCTTTTTGCAGCGTTTTCACGCTTTTTGCTCAATCCTCCTTTCAGTTTACGGGAGCCGATGCTACCACTTCACTGGACCTTGAGCAGTTCCGGCAGGAACTTTCCGATGCCCCATTGGAGTTTACCCGGCGCAAAAGCAACACCGTGGTAAGCCTACCCCTGCCTTCTGGCGAGTTTGCCGACTTCTCAATCTTCAGCAGCCCCCTGTTCAAGCATGACCGCATCAAGAGTTATGTGGCTATCGGCGCATGGGGTTCAGGGCGTATCGCCACTTCCCCGCAGGGGATTTCCGGCGTACTCCGTGGCCCAGATGGTTACTTCATCATCGAGCCCATCGAAGAACAGCCAGGAGCCTACCGCATCAGCAACTACAGTGACTTCATGGCGGTTGTGCACGAAAATATGGGACAGCTCGATTGTGGTTACGACGAGACAGCAATGCCGGACTACGATGCCATTGATATCGACCATGACCATGATAGCGAGGACGCAGGTGCCGTGTTGAAAAGTGGTGCAGGCAATGAAGCACGTGAACTCCGCGTCTACGACCTCATCATGACCAACACTGGTGAGTTTGCTCAGAAGTTTGGTCCCAACCCTTCCGCTGACGACGTCGTCAATGCCTTTAACCAAGCAGTGAATGCCATCAATGCCATCTTCGAAAACGAGATTGGCATCCGTATGAACCTCGTAGCTACCCCGCAGTTGGTCTTTCTCGACCCTGCAACCGACCCCTACGTTGAGGCCGATAACGGTGGTGGTCTACTGGGACAAATCGGACCAGCATTCTCACAAAACGGCGTTGGCATCAATACCTACGACCTCGGCCACATCTTTACGGCAGGTTGTAGTGGTGGCCTTGGTGGTGTAGTGAACGGACGCGCCTGTACCGATGGTAAAATGCGGGGTGTAACCTGTGTGCGTGGTTCAGTCCTCGGTTCTGCCCTGGGCATCATGGCCCACGAGATCGCACACCAGTTTGCGGTATCCCACAGCTGGAACAACTGCCCTGGTAGTGAAGGACAGCGCGCTGCCGGAACGGCCTTTGAGCCAGGCTCCGGAACGACGATCATGTCTTACGCGGGTGCCTGCGGCAACCAGAACGTTGGCGGTGGTCAGTCTTACTACCACGTTGGCAGCCTTCAGCAGTTCCTATTCTACTCCCGCGAAGGCGGCGCAGACGCCTGTGCCACCATCATTGAGACCAGCAACTTTACGCCAGACGTAGAACTCGCTTACGAGCCTGACTTCTCCATTCCAATCAGCACGCCCTTCCGTCTCGAAGGTGTTGCCACGGATGCCAACAACGATGAGCTGGCCCTTAACTGGGAACAGTTTGACCTCGGCCCTGCATCTTCCATTACTAACCCTTCCGGGAATGCTCCCCTTTTCCGCTCCGTGGCTCCCAGTCAGGATGGTAATGTGCGCTATTTCCCTAACCTGAGCCGGATCGTCAATAACATCAGCAACCCTAACGAAGTACTTCCAACCTACAGCCGGGACATGACCTTCCGCCTCACCGCACGGGACAACAACCCCGAAGCTGGTGGTGTAGACTGGGAAGAGATTCATTTCTTCGCCGAAGAGACTGCCGGTCCCTTCATCGTTAACAACCCTGCCGACAACGTATGGAATGTTGGTGACTACCAGGAAATCACCTGGGACGTAGCCAACACTGACCAGTCTCCCGTCAACTGTCAGCGCGTTAATATCCTGATGTCTACTAATGGTGGCTCATCATTCGACCTGGTGCTGGCGGAGAATGTAGTCAACAACGGTAGCGCCTTCGTTACCGTTCCGGAAGCTGCCATCTCTAACGATGTACACATCATGGTTGAGGCTGCTGACAACATTTTCCTGAACGTTAACAACAGCGCCTTCCGCGTAGAAGAAGCCACTCAGGCAGTATTCACCCTCGAACCCGAGGTTCGTTACCAGAACCTCTGTCTCCCGGAAGTACTTTCTCTGGAGCTTGTTTCCGGAAGCGTACTTGGTTTCTCTGCCCCCATCACGCTGAGCGTAGAGACCGAAAGCCTCCCAATGGGTACCATCACGACCCTCTCCGAAACTGAGATTGCGCCAGGCAACTCCAGCACCCTGGAAGTTGACCTCGCAGGCGTCAACTTTACCGGACGCACGGAGCTGACCGTTATCGCCGTTGCCGAAGGGCAAGACACCGCCCGCCGGACAATCACTCTTGACCTGGTAAGCAACGATTACACCGACCTGCAAACCAACAGCCCCGCAGAAGGAACAACAGGCATCATTCTTGCCACTGAGTTCGACTGGACTGACGCGATTAACGCCGACAGCTACGACATTCAAATTGGCACCTCGCCCACCTTTGACGAAGCGACACTCTTCGAAGTGGCCACCAACCTATCGGACACAGATTACATCCCTGCCGAGTTCTTCGAACCCAATACGCTGTACTTCTGGCGTATTCGCCCAGCTAACTCTTGTGGCCCAGGAGACTGGCTAGACCCCAACAGCTTCCGCACAGTAAACAGCCAGTGTGAAAGCTACATGACTGACGGAGCCGTCACCCTGCCAGGTACCGGACCTTCTTTCTCCCGCGAGTCCACCATCTTCATCGAAGAGCAGGGCACGATCAACGACATCAACATTCCTAACGTCAACATCCGCTACAACTTTGCCTCCAACGTAAAGGTCAGCCTGATTAGCCCCGCAGGAACGGAAGTCGTACTCTATAACGAAGACTGTTTCGGTTCCACCAACCGGATTGACCTCGGATTTGATGACGATGCTCCCGTAACGGTAGCTTGTCCTCCCGATGATGAGCGGGTATTTATCCCGACGGGTACCCTGGCTGACTTCAACGGCGAAGACACCTTCGGTGAGTGGATCCTCAAGGTTGACGTAAGTGAAACCGGTGGTTCTGCCGGTTCTATTGAAGGGTGGCAGATCGAATTCTGTGCCGACATCTCTGCCGTAGCGCCGGAGCGCATCAGCAATCTCGCTACCGAAGTCCCACCACTGGACCGTAACTCCATCACCGGAGATAAGCTTCGTGTGACCAGTCCTATCTTCAGTTCTGGTGAAGTAGAATACCAGCTCACTTCCCTGCCAACGGCAGGGCGCCTGACCCTCTACGGAACAGAATTGGCCATCGGTGACGTCTTCCAGCAAGATGACATCAACGGAAACGGTCTCTTCTACGAGAATACCGATGGGGAAGCGACCACTGATGATTTCGGATTCGTTGTTACGACCCCGGACGGTGGCTACCTCGCTATCGACTACCACGACATCCTGATTACGGATGACGCCGTGGTAAGCAACGGTAACGTGAGCGTACTCGAAGACAACCTGAAGGTTTTCCCTAACCCGACTGCCAGCGACCTTAACCTGCGTTGGACAGCGTCCGTTAACCGTAACCTCAATCTCGAGTTGTACGACCTCAATGGCCGCCTCCTCTACCGGGAAGTAGTCAACGGACGTGCTGGCGCAGCCAGCATTTCTACCACCACCTTGCCCGCAGGCATCTACCTGCTACGCATCGACGGTGCAGTACGCCGCGTGGTGAAGCGGTAATTCCGCATAACCTACTTCATAAGAAAACGGCCCGCTACTCAGATTTGAGCAGCGGGCCGTTTTCTTTCAGGAAAGATGGATGTACTATTTCCAAGCGTTATATCCTCCCTTCAGGTTATAAACCTCCTTGACGCCAGCATTTTCCAGCATCTTACAGGCCTTCCCACTCCGCACACCAGAGGCACAGTACACCAGGAAGGTTTTTGACTGATCCAGCTTGGCTAGTTCTTCAGCAAAGTTAGGCGCACGAAAATCCAGTTCAAGAGCTCCATCGATAACACCTCCAGCGGTTTCGCCGGGCGTACGTACATCGAGCAAAACGGTGTTCTCTCCTCCAATTTTCTCCGCAAATTCCTCCACTGACAGGTCTTGGTATTTCCCCGTCGCGGCAGACGCGCTACCAGTATCCTGAGAGTTGGCCGCTTCGCCACAAGCCAGTAATAAAGTAAGGGGAAGCAGAAAAGCGAATAGTCGGTAAGTCATAGTTCGTAAGCATTGATCCCTCCGTCGAGGTGGATGATGTTCTGGATTCCGGAATTACGCATCAAGGTACTTGCCCGAACGCTACGACGGCCACTCCGGCAATAAACCAGGTAAGTTGCCGCAGGATCTAGGGCCTCAATTTGCTCCAGGAAGTCGGGACCAAGGTAATTGTAATTGACGGCACCCTCAAAATGGAAGGCCGCGAACTCCTCCGGTGAGCGCACGTCAATGAGTGTCCCTGCGGGGGCTTCGCCCCGCAATTCATCAAAGACGGCGGGGGAGACATTCTTGAGCTCCTGCTTTAGGAGTTCCCAACGGGGAATAGGACAGGCGGGGGGCACTTCGTTCATGTTCAGGTAACGCCTGAAGGGCGTTCTTGGTTATCGATAAGAGGACAGCGACTGCTGCCTCCCCGAAAAAGAACGACTAAGTAACGTCAGGTTAGGACGAGGCAATAATGCAAGTTGCCAACTATCATCCTTTAATCTGCCGTGATTATCAAGTCTGTTAGTCTTTTAGCCTGTTAGGCAGTCATGACCGCCTAACAGACTAAACAAACCAAACATAGTAATTGATCCATTCCAACAAGAGGAAACCAAGCATTTTTGTCAAACCTCACGTTAAGTACTTGTTTGCGAAAGCTTTACTTCGCCAGGTTCAGGTGCTTAACACTGAAGAAGAAAATCGTGCCGTAACCAATAGCCAGTAGGGCGTGGAAAATCACGAACATCGTATTCTGCAGGTAAAATGCACCAGCAACTGCCACCAAAAAATACAAGCTCAACAAACCCTCACCAATGGTGATCAGGTTAAGTTTCCCGTTGAGGTATTTTGAGGACGTCAGCTTATCCTTAATCGTATTGATGTTGAACTTTGGCGTCCGGACAAACGGACTTTTCTTCCCGCGGTACCCCTGAATAACCGCAACGGTGTTGTGCAGGGACAGCCCCATGCTGAGGGCCAAGAACAGTGGGAACAGTACAAGGAATTTGAACAACGACTTAAGGAAGCTCCGCTCCTTATTAGCTACACTTTGCACATTCGCGGTGTAGTAAATGCCGATAACTGAAAGTAAGCCGGCCAGGAAGATGGCGAAGAAATTCTTGCTAAAGCCTAGCTCGACCAGGTCACTGAACAAGAACAGTACCGGTACCGAGAAAACGCCACAAAGGAAAACGAAAAGGAAGATCGTACTGCCGAGCAAATGCGCCGTAGCGTGGACCTTATGACCAAAGCCGATATTACTTTTCCAGACGCTGGGCAGCATCTTGCGGGCGGTTTCCGCTCCGCCCTTCATCCAACGGTGTTGCTGGCTTTTAAAGCTATTCATTTCAACTGGCAACTCCGCCGGGCTCCCTACTTTCTCCAGAAAATGGATCTTGTATCCCGCCAACTGGGACCTGATACTGAGGTCAAGATCCTCCGTCAGGGTATCAGGCTGCCAGCCGCCGCCCGCTTCGATGGTATCCCGTCGCCACACCCCGGCCGTACCGTTAAACTGTAGCAGGTGGCCACCATTCATGCGCCCAACCTGCTCTACCGTAAAGTGAACGTTAAGCTGCAAAGCCTGCAGGCGGGTAATGAGGCTGTAATCCTGATTGATATGCTCCCAGCGGGTTTGCACCACGCCCACTTTGGGATCCGCAAAGTGCGGGATGGTCCGCTGCAAGAAGTCTACGCCGGGAACAAAATCTGCGTCAAAAATGGCGATAAACTCGCCGTTAGCCCGCGGCATAGCATCGCGTAATGCGCCAGCTTTAAAGCCCTGACGTTCCTCACGGATGACCTGCTCAATATTGTAGCCTTGAGCTTTGTACTCCGCTACCTTATCCGCCACCAATGCGACAGTTTCGTCGGTGCTATCGTCCAGAATGTGGATCTCATAGCGGTCTTTCGGGTAGTCGAATGCTGCCACCGCATCAATCAACCTGCCAATAACGAAGTACTCGTTATAAATAGGTAGTTGAACAGTAACAAAAGGATAGTGGGGCGCGGACGCAGGTGCTGTGGATGTCTCCTGGATAGCCGGGGCAGCTACGCCTGCTTCAACGAGGGCCGGGGCAGCAGCTGTTGCCGCTGCTGGAGCAAGGTTAGCAAATGACACTTTGTGTTCCGTGGGGTTATTACTTTGCTTGTAGTGCCACAGCAGGTTAAACTGGAGCAAGCAATACACCGTGATGTAGAACAGAGATACCGTGTAAACGGCCAAAACAAAGATGGCGACTCCGGTCATAGATCAGATAAGTTTAAAAATGGTCCACAGAATTTTGTGTCCGGCCAGGATGGTGCCTTTCACCGTGCCTGAGATTTTTGACACGCCGATACGGTTGCGATAGTGCACGGGAACCTCCGTGCACCGGAGGCCGGCCTTGGCGGCCCGGACCTGCATTTCAACCGTCCAGCCAAAGTCAGGGTCACACATCCCAAGTGCGTTCAGCGAGCTGTACCGTATGGCCCGGAAGGGCCCGAGGTCCGTGAATTCGATGTTGTAGATCAGCTTGATCAGGGTTGTTGCCAGCCAGTTACCAAAGATCTGTTGTGGCTGCATACTTCCTGGCTCGAGATTCCCCAGGGCCCGTGATCCAATTACCAGGTCAGCTTGCCCGGCAAGGATTGGCGCAACTACTTCCGGAAGCTGTTCCGGGTAGTCACTGTGGTCTCCGTCGATGAAGACAACGATATCGGGCCGTTCCGCTTCCGGGCGGGCAGCGATGTGTGCCATCCCCCTCAGGCAGGCGGAACCGTAACCCGGTCTGGCCTCATGAACCACCACGGCACCTGCGGCCGCGGCAACTCCTACCGTATCATCTTTACTGTTGTTGTTACAAACGATAATGTCACGGACCAGATCGCGGGGCAACTCGCTTACCACCAAACCGATACTCTCCGCCTCGTTGTAGGCAGGAATGATGACATCAATGACTGGAGCCTGGGTCGGCACGTGCGGATAGTGTTGGTTTAGACCGCAAAGATACACCTACTCAGCGGCACTCTGCTGTCGTATGCGGACAAGCGGACTATTAGCGACCTACAAACCAGGCATAGGTCCGACATTCCTCCACTACCTTCTGGTGAAACCGGGTAGTAGCATAGTCGTCTTTGAGGTTTCGGAAATACCCGAAACTGCGCGCCCTTGCCGCCGCGTAATTTTGGTTCCGTTCAGTTTTTGCCGCAAAGTAAGTAGCCTCGGCAGAGGCCTCCGGACTTGGCGACCGGCTCAGCGCACGCTCGAAATAGTAGCGCGCCCGATCCATATTGAAGTTTTCCTTATTGCCAAAAGGTGCGTCCCGGTGTGAGAGTACCCAGTTGGGCTGAAACTTCCTGGAGGCCCGTAAACCACTAGAAGCCGATCGGAACGCATCGGCAAAATGCCAGTTATAGCTGTAGTAGCTCATGTTGTAATGCGCCAGGCCGATATTGAAATAGTTTCGTGTAGCGATGGTATCGTTGGTCGTACTGCGTGCTTCTTCTTCTAGTGCCATGAGGCGCTCCAGTAGTTCTACCTTGTTATAGTCCTGCACCGTGGCTGCGGGGCGGTAGTTAACACGGTCTTTAAACTGCTTGATGAACGGGCTAAAACGGCCGTAATCATCGCGGCGGGCGGCAGGGATTCGCTTAAAGACTTCCAGCGCAGTTTCCCATTGTCCGCGCTGGAGGTAGTAAGTCCCGAGCAAGTCGTTGATATCATCCTGGGGATACGGACCAATGCGCTCCTCGAGCAACGTCCGGTCAAACTTATTACCCAAGAGGCTATCCCCCATATTCTTCAACTCTGTCAATACATTCAGCTCGGGGTTTTTCTGCATGGCATCAAAGCCATACTGTAGCAAACCTGCCTTGCCCTTTCTTCCGGTTCCGTAGTATACTGCCTCCAGTTTATCACTTACGATGGCAGACAAGTCAGGGTACTTTGCTCGTATTTCCTCATCATCCAACAAGTAGTAATAGTACTGCTCGATGGAGTCATTCATCCGGTTCAGCGCCAACAGGTTGGTAAGCTCCGCAAAAATCAGCGCCTGCTCCCGGATACTATCATTTTCACTGCGTCGGATTTTGGCCAGCGACTGTCGTGCATAGAAATAGTCTCCCCCCAGCATTTCTAAAACGCCGCGGGCCAGGATCCAGAGTTCGGGTGTGCGGGCATCGCCCGCATTCACTACTTTATTGACGAAGCCTTGTAAGTCAATCAGTCGGCGTGCCGCTCCGGGGCGTGGCCGGCCGGCCAGCTTATTCTCCCGCTTCTGAGGATTGAAATCAAGCCCCAACAAGTCTGCTTCCAACTCTTTGAGCTCCCGCATAAGCAAGGGTTCAAGCGCTCCACTTGCCGGGTCCAGGGTGTAAATAGCGGCCATTTCCTCCAGCAGGATTGCCCGGGAATTATAGGCCCGCAAAACGTGCAGCATCGCCCGTTCACGGTCGTTGGCGCACAGGTTACTGGCTTCCCGCCATTCTTCGTCCGTTCTAATCTTAAAGCTCTGATAGGCACTCTCCCGCCGGCTCCGACAATTAGCGAAAACGCGGCTGTAACGATAGGCGGATTCAGCGTAATTCCCCAGTGCTTGCAGCGCACCGGCACGGTGCCCTTCCACCCAATGGTAAATCAGACTGGGGTCTGCTTCAATTTTGGGCATCAGGTAGTCGTACAGCTCCAGTACATATTCATGCTCCCCCAGGTAGTGTGCCAGGCGTACAAGCTGGTAGGCGTAGCGCAGGCGGATGTAATGGCTCTTGGTCCTCCGGAATTTCTCCAGCCCTTCCTCAATTAATGCTTCCATGTTTACCCGCCGGGAGGAGCTGCGCGTACGCGCAGCCAAACGGCCAACATGGGGCTCGGCCAGCTTGGCATAAAGCAAATATTCCACTACCTCCGTACAACGGTACTGCATCAGGTGGCGGGTAAAGGTGTTGGTGCGTAGCCGGTCAGGAAGATCCTGCACGGTGGTGTTCGCACGGCCAAGCACCCGTAGTAATGCCTGTAAATCGTTAGTGGAACTGCCGTAGATCGTTTTTTCCAGGTCTTTAATGTTCACCTGCTCGCAGTAGCGCTCATACCACTCCTGCAAGTTATCTTCTTTGCGGTATTCAGCTTCCGACTTGCCCAACTCCGGATAATAAGCCCTGAATTCCCGGTAGAAAGGAGAAAGCTGACTGTCATATTCTACTACCGCCGGATTGAGGAACTGATAGCCGTAAAAAGAAGGGTCACAGTCAGCCATTAGGCTGACTGGTAAAAGCAAAAACAAAAGATTCAAGTATCGCTTCATCGGAGGTGAAGATAGTACGATTAAGGCCTATTCCTCTTCCTGGCGGACCTGATTGAGAAAGCCTGGCGGCAACAATAGCTGCCGATGTGGGAACGGAATGTCGACCCCAGCCTTCTTAAAGGCGGCGTTGATGGCAAAGCGAATATCGCTTTTGGTATCTTCTATCCGCAGGAGGTCACGCGACCAGAACAGGAGGTCAAAATCCAGCGAAGATTCACCGAAATTAAGCAGGCGGACACTTGGCCGGGGGCTCTTCAACACCTTCGGGTGTTCGAGAGCTACCTCCAGCAAGACTTTACGGACCCGCTCTGGATCTTCGTGGTAGGCCACCCCCACCTGCACGTGAAACCGTGCGGTACGTTCCACCTGACTCCAGTTGGTAACGTTCTCTCCAATCAACTTGGAGTTAGGGACGAAGATCATGATGTCATCCCGCGTTTCCACGATGCTCGTCCGCGTACCGATCTTACGAATTGTCCCTACCTGATGCCCCGTAATTTCCACAACGTCACCGACCTTCACCGATCGTTCGAAGAGGATGATCACGCCACAGATAAGATCATTGAACGTTTGCTGTAGTCCGATACCAATACCGACGAGGAGGGCAGCAGCACCGGTCCAGATGGCCACCAAGTTAAAGCCAAGTCCCTGGATCACTAATAAGGTACCAACCACGTAGACGAAGTAGGTCAGCAGGCGGTTGATGGCAAATTGGCTGCCGATATCAACCTTAGAGCGGTTGTAGATTTTCTGCAACACGAAAGTGGTGAAGAAAGTCAGCAGCAGGCGGATCACGAAAAAGGCCAGAATGAAGAGCAAAATACGCTCCACATCAATTAACCATTTCAGCTCCATCCTGAGGTCTTCCGGCCTCCGGATAATATAGGCGCGGGCAAGACCAGCAGCCTCGGCCAACACCGTTACGGCCAAGATGTAAAGGATGGGCCGGACCGCCGCGAAGCGGCGGGTAAGTTGCTCTTCCTCCCGTTCCGTTAGTCCCCGGCCTTCTTGTTCTTTTGCTACGTGCAGGCGTTGTACCGCAACCTCACTGATCACCAGGTCAAATACTCCGGCAGAAATGAAGGCTACGAAACCGGACACCAGCGTACTGATCTTGACCGTAAAGTAGATGTCTGCACCATCATCAGTTGGTGCCGGTTGCAACAGGTAGGAGAAAAACTCGTGGTCTATGTCCAGAATCCGGAGCGTGGCAATCGCAAAAATGCTGACGAGCATCAGGTTGACGACCCGACGGATGCGGGAAGCATTCTTAGAGTCCGTACTCTCCTTTTCGTAATACCAGGGCAAAAGCTTTTTAACCAGCAGCCACCACAAAATAAGGAGG
>CAZTTF010000103.1:0-2664 GCA_964616365.1 uncultured Lewinella sp.
CCTACTGGACCCAGAAGTTCCTGGCACTAGACTCTAAGAACTTCAACCTCTGGGAGACAAGACTCCGCGCCCACCTTCGACCAATCTCCGCTGAATGGACGTTGGAGGAGCCAGACCCTGAGGAAGAGGAGACAGCCACACAACGAGCCATCCGTCTCAATGTTCTGTCTCTGATGCAAAACAACCTGGATGATGCTCACCTGGCCCTGGCGGCGAAGGCCCAAGCACCGGAGCGCCTCTACATCCTCCTGCGAGGTCAACACCGACCGAATACCAGCGCCAGTCGCTTCGACGCCAAGATAGCGTTCTTCGCCCTGCGACATGAAGCATTCAGCTCAATCATCGGCTACGCTAAACACCTGGAGGCAGAAGCAATTGAAATCAATCGCATGGCCCCTGCCGACAACCCCCTCATCACTACGGACGACCTTCTACTCACGCTACGCAAGAGTACCCGGGGGGATTACCGTACCGTCTGGGGCCACTTCGATAGCCTCCCCATCGACCACCAGACTTTCGAGGAAGCCATCCAGCGGCTTCAGGCCTATGAATTTGAGTATGGCAAGAGTAAAAATCAAAATTCAAGGTCTTTTATGGCTTCTACTTCAAAGGAACTATGCCGATTGTACCAAGGGGGCAACTGTTACCGCTCCGCCGCTGACTGCCGCTACAGCCACGCTGGTGGCTCCAAGCTAACTAAGGCTACTACTACTTCACCTTCTGGTCGTCCGACGAGCCTCTCTTCGATGGGTGGCGGTGACAACCACCGGAAGGGTGGTCCCACCACCGGCGTCGCACCGACGCTTCGCTGCGACTACTGCCACAAGGGAGGACATCACAGAAGACAATGTTACAAGCTACAACGGGACAAGGACAAGCAAGGAGGCTCAAGAGGTCAAGCACACCAAGCACAAGTGAAGGAAGAAGGTTCTACCCTCTTTTCTTTCGTCGCGAGGGCGCCTCCAGCGGAAACCTTCAACCTGCACAGCAAGTGGCAAAGAGAGGGGAGTGAGGAGCTAGATCCTATTCGAACTCTTTCTCCTCTCTTCTCTGGTCTCTCGGGACCTCCTACACCTCGCCTGTTTCCCTTTTGGGACTATCTGGAGCCTCCTACCCCTATGGAGGAAGACTTCCCGTCGCCCGACGTCGACCCCTGGGGGGACTTGCCGGACCTAATCCCCATTGGAGCTATGACTACCTACGACCCTGAGACTGGACTCACTACCCCTCTGGGGTCTAATGAGACTCTGTCTACAATCCTAGACCATTCTGACGAGTCTACAGCCCCTGAGGAGCCTTCTACGAACCCAAAAAGGCCCCAAGTCCCGGTGAGGAGTACCCTTCAGGGCGATCTACCTATCTTCGACCAGGAGACACCTACGACTACAAACACTAGTCACGGTATGACCTTGAGGTCCCGTGAACACCTCACCAAAACGCCTACGTACTACGACTACGTCAAGGAGCTCAAAGAGGCCGAAGAAGCCAAGACAAAGGCAAGACAAGACAAGCGGGCGGCGGAGGAGGAAGAAGAAGCAAACAAGCGTCAAAAACTATCTACCTCTTTCGGTGAGTCTTGTCTATATGTTTACTCTCTGCCTGAGTATCTGTCTCTAACTCCCACTGTCTCTAGGAGCTATGTCGCCACTTCTACAAAACATACTTCTAAGTCTGTACTAACTAAATGGATCCTAGACTGTGGTTCGACTAGACATCTAAGTTCTGTATTGCCTGATAATGCTATCTCACTATCTAAAGCAATCCCCATTTGTGTTGCGGGAGGTACTTGTGTATATTCTGAGTGTATGGGAACTATTACCCTAATCTGTACTCTACCTGGAGCTGAGACTGTACTAAAGCTATCTGATGTATTGTGGGTCCCTACACTAGAATATAATCTACTTTCTGTATCTACCCTAACTCGCCTTGGGGCGGAACTACACTACAACGGCCTTCGGGCCCGTATCTACGGAGTTCCAGCCGGCTCTTGGAAGCTCCACGACGACAAGTCAAAGTCTTGGACTCCAGATGTCAAATCTGCAAGCCATAAGACAAAGAAGCTTGTTGGAGAAGCTTACCTGGAAGATGGTTTATACTTCTTGAACTGTCGACCACTCCATCAACCTGCACACGCGAACAAACCAAGTTTGGAGACCGGAACTGGCTCATGCCATTTTACAGCCGGAAAATACCGGCAAGACGAGCTACCGAAAGACAACTTGTCTTTGAGAGCACAATCCGGCTGCCGACTGGCCAGACCACCGGCGATTTCGGGCCCGCCATGCGCCTCCGTTTCAAACAAAGAAATTGGCGCCTCTCTCCTTGAGGACTCAACGGGAAAAGACAAGGCTAGGAGCCCCTACTCGGATGGCCACGAGAAGTCAGGCCACCCAATTGGTGACTGCCAAGAAGCAGTACGGACCGAACTCCAACCACCCTCAACCTCAGAAAGGGAGGTTTTGCCTCAATCTGGGCCAAAGCAGTCCGAAAGGGCTCGCTTGGTGGCAGGAAACACGGAAGAAACCACTGAGACAGTGTGTGCTTCAAGAGGCGAGCCTGTGGGCGGTCCAAATGTGTCTGCGGCACAGGCCACATGCAAGTCAATGGGTCATAAGGCATGTGCACACCCGTTGACCGCTGCTGGTGGAGTTGCCAAAGCTCTAC
>CAZTTF010000104.1:0-23624 GCA_964616365.1 uncultured Lewinella sp.
ACGCAACGTGTGAATGATATCCGTAGGGTTACCGCAAGCGTCAGCAACGGTGTACGTTCGCGTTACGACGATGGGGCAGGCACTGGCGTCAACTACATCGCTGGCGGCAGCAATGGTGATCGCACCGTTACAATTGTCCGAAACAACAAGGTCTCCGGCGAGAGCTTCCAATGCTGTTACCGTAGTAACCGCAGCGGGCAGTACCGATACATCACACCCTTCAATGTCTGTAGTGGCAAGACTTCCGGTAACCGTCGGAGCCTCGGTGTCATTAATATTGATGGCCTGGCTAAGGGTAGTACTCTTACCACATTCATCAGTGATGCGGTAGACACGGGTTACCACGATGGGACAAGTACCGTTGCTGGTCTCGGAGTCGATGGTCACCGTCAAGTCAGCATCATTGGTGCAGTTATCGGCAATCTCAACGCCCATCAGTTCCAGCCCCGCAACGTCGTTCACTGCAGCGGGTGCATCAGTTGCGGCACATCCCTCTATGGTCAGTACGTCAAGGGTATTGGTTACTTCAGGCGCAGCGCCGTCGATCCGGGTATTGTAAGTCACAGCAGTGATACGTCCACACGCATCTTCTACTGACACAGTAATAACGGCGGCACAGTCACCAACGGTGCTTGCGTCAATCACCAGGTCTCCAACGGCAGTGTAATCATCCGAGCTGGTGGTAGCAGCCAGAGCTGCAGCTTCGGCCGTTGCCACATCATCGTAACAAGCGTCAATAGCACCTGCGGTTACAACCGGCGGGAAGTTGCCCGCAACCGGAGAGGCGGTTTCGTCGTAGTCGGGGAAGTCCGTCACCAGAATGGGCTCATCGTTACTCAGTACCGGAGCCACGGTGATACTCATCGTGATGTCCGTAATCTGATCTTCGGTAAGCGTAAGGATGGTTTCATCGGGAACGGTCAGACAGATCTGGTGAAGGATAAGTGGCACTTCTTTGGTAAGCGCTACCATCGCTGCACCACCAGAGTTACCGGAAGCGTTGAAGAATGCACCGTTTCCACCAGCACAATCTGCGGCACCAAAACTATTATCTGCCATAACGCAGCTAGCGTTACTAAGAAGTGGCGTGCTGCCATCAACACAAGCCAGCAGAAAGCCCGTGGTGTAAGAAGTCAATGTTCCGGATACCTGAGGAGTGTATTCTAGGCCGTAGCAGAATATTTGCTGGCAGATATCTGTAGCAGATGCACAGCTGTTATTTGCGGCTGCGTCGTCCAGTAAAACCCAGGCAACGGAGGAAACCTCGTCGGTCTCGCCGTCACAATCATCATCAATGCTGTTTCCAGGAAGTTCACCAACGCAGTCACCGATGGTGGCCAAGGTAGTGGCCAGACAAGTCGGATTGTCCACATCACGGATGGTAACGGTGTAGTCACCTTCGGCCAGGCCGGTAAAGACATTGCTCTCCTGGAAATCGGTGCCGTTGATCGAGTAGCGGATGTCGGCGTTGTCGTTAGCACAGCCGGTACAAGTTGCGTTAACAATAATGGCACCGTCGTTGCCGCAGACGATGCGGGAGGTGATGATGCCGGGGGGGATGTTGTTCTCCGTATCTTCTACAGAGAACGCGATATCACAGGCGTAACACAGGCTGTTATCGTCGGCGATAGTAATGTCAACATCACACTGAGCAGACTGGCCACCAGCTGTCACAACCAGCGTAACCGTTTGGGTCGTCCCTACATGGGAGCAATCAAAGCTAAAGTCATCGCCATCTTCGATGGAGAGCACTTCATTACCACAGTTATCGTTACTGCCATTATTGAGATCAGCGGTAGTAACCGTAAGCTCACCAATACCTGTCAGGTTAGCAGTGTAGGCTGATACACAGGTTGCAGTTGGCGCTTCGTTGTCGACAACGGTAACCGTAAAGCTACAATTACTATCCCCCTCAGCGTTAGATGCCGTAACGTTCACCGTCGTCACACCAACGGGGAAGCTGGTGCCTGCATTCTGGCTGTAGGTAATCGTGCCCGTAGGAATACCAATAGCATCAGTCGCCGGGTCGTAATTGACTATTGCACCGCAGTCACCTGGATCGTTATTGACCGTTACGTTCGCAGGGCAAGTAACGCCTGGCGCAACGCCAGTAACCGTGATATTAAAGGAACATACATCGGTGTTACCGCCGGCATCAGTTGCCGTGAATTCCACCGTATGCTCTCCTATTGGGAAAGTCGAGCCGCTTGCAAGGCCAGCCGTTTGCGTGACCGCAGCCGAACAATTATCGTTTGCCGTTGCCGTTGCGAAGGTCACTACAGCACCCGCTTCACTCGTTGCTGTTACCGCAATTGGGGCAGGACAACTAACAACGGGAGCGATAGCATCTTCATTATTCATACCGTCATAGCCACCTTGGCCGACAACTAAGCCATCGGCATCCACAGTAACGGGGCTGGTTCCCAAAATACCGTCGCCGTCAGGATCATCATAACCTGCTTCGGCTACGTCGAAGCATCCATCATCATCGGCATCGAGTTCCTGACTGTCAGGAATATCGTCTTCGTCCCGGTCACACAGTAAGGGGGTGTAGGTGAGGGACACATCGTCGATACCATAATCGTTACCCGACCCCGATGAAGCGTTTGAAATTACTACCAGATCGACCCGGTTATCCGTCAGGTTGGTCCCGGCAAGGTCATACGTATTCCAGGTCGAGTGATTAATGTTAGGAATGTTTCTCTCATCGATTACGTCTCCGGCTGAGTTCACTAGCCGTATGGTGAGACTAGGGTTTGTAGGAAGGTCCGGATCAAGATTAATTAACTTAATGGATGCGGTAAAACTCGAATTTGAGACTATGTTAAAGCTTTTCCGGTAGGCTTCCTGTCCGGGAGCACTGCCGTTGACCAACAGAAAGTATCCGTCGTCAGCACCCGAAGCATCGCCAACGCCGTGCGTTGCGTCCCAAACATTGGGCGCACCCGCGAAATCATCGTAAGGGTTCGTGTCAGTGGCAATAGAATAAAAACCATCTCCCGTAGGTACAATATCGCCATCCTCATTTATACCATTATATTGGTATGAACTAGTCACATCCGGATTGGCTGGCCCGGGGTCCGTTCCATTACCAAAGTCTTCGGTGATGGTTACTTCGGTGTCAGCGGGGATATCCGTGAATGTTTGACAATCCAGTTCATCAGTATCGAGGATGCCGTCGTTGTCGTCATCAAGGTCACCCGCATCACAAACACCATCCTGATCAAAGTCGGGTGCATTTACGGTGATGGTGGTGCTACAGGTAGCGGAGCCACCAGCCCCATCTGAAGCCGTTACCGTGACGGAAGTTACGCCACCGGTGTAGGGACCAGCGGGGTTGGCCACGAAGGTCAGGTCATCGCCGTCCGGATCATTGCTCGTTGCAATAAAGTCTGCACCTGCGGCCGCGCCCGTACAACTCGCGTCAGCCTCTACGGTTACGGGAGCACAAGTGATGGTTGGGTCGCTGTTACATGCGGCATTACCGGCAACAATGATAGTTCCCTGTTGTGTTTGACAAGAAACGTCTCCCGCATCTTCTACGGTAATCGTATAAGCTCCGTCAGGTAGGTTACTGAAAACGTTACCGTTTTGGATCCCTGCACTCGGGGCAATTGAATAAGTAATATCCGTACAGGTATTACAGGTTGCCAAAACGGTAATAGTACCATCATCGGCTCCAGTACAAGTTTCGGCAGTTGGGGTAACAGAAGTGATGGCGATATCGCAGCAGTATGCCTGACCATCTTCTACATTAATGGTTACGTCACACGAACTCGAATTACCATTGCCGTCATCTACGATCAGTGTCATTGTTGGGCTGGTGCCTACATCTGCACAGGTGAAGACGAACTGGTCACCAGCTTCAATACTCAGGTTGGTGACGCCACAGTTATCAGTACTACCATCGTTTAGCAGGTCAGCAGTGAAAGTAAAGCTGGGCCCAGAAATATCAATACCGAAGCCGGAAGGGCTACAGATTGCTTGTGGTGCCTCGGTGTCAGGGCTTACTTCCACCACTTGCTCAACGAGGCAGGTAACGTCAGCATCGTCGTTGACAATCAGCGTATAGGTACCTGCAGCTAGATTGGAAAAGTTGCCGGTTTGGTTGGTTTCGAGTAGTGTTCCGTTCTGGGTCAGTGTATAATCGATGGTGGTAGCACCCGATCCCACCACGGTAATCGTGCCGTTCTGTCCGCCTGAGCAACCAGCGTCGGTAACGGTGACAGAAGCAATACCAATCGCACAGCAAATCTGTGCATTGGTAACCGCGTCAGTAGTGCCCGTATAACCACCAGAATTAAGCACGAGGCCATCGGCATCTACACCTCCATTCATGAGCGTGTGTACGCCTACCCCTAAGATTCCGTCGCCATCAGGATCCTCGTAACCCGCTTCGGTAACATCGTTACAAGTATCATCATCACTGTCCAGGTCCATTTCGTCGGTGCCACCGGTGCCATCGGTATTTACGACGACACAGTCGGTACCAATGCCATAGCCGCGCCCGGAAAGGGTCGTATTGCCAACTACTTCTTGTGAAATAACCACCGTATTGGTACCCGTAATGTTCCAGGGGATGTTGTTGAATCCAGGAGAAGTATCCTCCAACTTCAGCGGCTCTAACAGGCTGGTCGTGCTTCTTCTTCCAAAGAACGTAACGTTACCCGCGCCGTCAATAATGATACGGACAATTGCTATTTCATTTCCACTCCATACGAAACCGGAGCCATTGTTAATCTCCCAAATGTCACTTATTCCGGATATTCCATAATAATTATCATCAGACGCAAATTGGACAAATGAATGGCCAGAAGTAGAAGACCCGGCGTGAAACTGTAATTCCCCCGGCACCAAATCGACGCCATTGATTTCGAAGTTAAACGAGTTGTCCAGGTAGTACAGGTCAAACGTAAAGCCTTCGGAAGAACTGGGCATAATGAATGTTTCAGTGGTTCCATTATTTACGCTGAATACTGCTTCTGCTACGTTAGCGTCACACTCGTCGGTATCGAGGATGCCGTCGTTGTCGTCATCAAGGTCATCAGCATCCAGTACGCCGTCGCAGTCAAAGTCGTCGGGGCAGGAGGTGGTAGTAAGAAATGGCCCGTTCACCGAGCCCTCTGTGGCCTTTACCGAGACTGGCAAGGCCAGTGTTAGCGCCAGGACCAGCAGCAGCAATAACTCCCTGGGGGGATGCTGCAGCGTTGAGTTGTTTATTCTAAACATGGAAAAAGTGTTTACTGGAAAGTTGTTTAACGGCACGAGAAAGTCGATCGAAGCCAATCATGACTATCGTGCCGAACCAATAAGAAAATGTGGTTATTTTCCAGGGTGTCCCCTGGTAGTTTCTTTACACTACCACAGAAGGTAGCTTTTCGTTTGATCTAGTGTTTGAAATTCAGATGTCGCTTTAATTCGCTGGTGAATCTATACGGTCAGGCTGCCATTTCACCAACTTTATCACCACTTTGTTCTAAACGACATACTTTTTGTTCTGAACGACGATCTTCAGATCGTCCAATAAGCTAATGGACCATCGAGTGCTTTTGTGGCGCAAACGCAGGTGCAAAGAAAGTTGAAGGGCAAAAGGGTATGCGCACTCGGCCTATATACCCTGACCTTGCACCTGCGGACGCGCCATCTTCTTAATCCTTTAAGCTGCGCAATACTGCTGTTACCTTATCCCGCCAAGTTCGACCAATTGGAACAACCGTTTCACCAACCACGATCTTCGTACTGTTGAATTTTTGGACGTAGTCAACATTGACGATAAAACTGCGGTGAACCCGAATGAATTTATCTGGCGGCAACTGTCTCAGCAGGTTGTCCAGGCTGATTCGCTGGAGAATTCGCTGATCGTTGTAAAAAAATATGCGCGAATAAACGTGCTCCGATCTGATGAAAAGAATGTTCTGAACGGAAATCCTTATCCGTAGCTTCCCTTTCTCTATTTCAATGGTCTGGGAGCTTACAGGAGCAGTACTTTGTTTGTTTTTAGGACCTTCTGCCACCATAAAACCCCGAAACCGGGCATTAGAAGTGCTTGTGTGAGCGGTGTTTGTGTTCTGTACCATTGTCTTGGCTTTTAGATAATGCGCTTACCTCCTAAAGGGAGGCAAGTCGTTCAGAACTAAATTGGAGACTGAACAGGACTATTTTCAGGATGGTGGGACGAACGGTAGGATACTTGGGACGAATCAAAAGTGGATAATGTCGCTCCTATACTTTAACTTGGTCAGAGTCTGGTGAATAGCCTAGTCCGCAAGCCAGGGAGAAATACCCATAGGCTGCGTATCAATGCTGAAGAAACGACCGTAAGAAATCATCCTTTGGCATGGTTGCTCTACCAAACAATTTTATCGATAACAGTTGACCTGATTGGTGCTTAACTAAAATACTGACAACTCGAAATAACCGTTAGCGACTGACTGATACTTTTGGCTTATCTCTCCCGTCAGTTATTAGTACTGTTTTAATTGGATTTCTTAATGACAGCGCCAGGAACTACGGCATCAGCCACCGTTACTGACCTTGTGATTAAAAGTATACACTAGGTTGGCAGAACCGATGAAATTTCCCAAGTTACTAAGACAACAACACTGAATTTTAAAATACTCGCCGTTGAAGTAAATTACTCTTACAATGCCTGATTATCATTCTGTTTACCGATTTAAAAAGAACCTAACCACACGCCCAGCTTAAGTAAAACCATTTTATCCAGACAATGTTATCTCGCCCTATCCTCAAGTTTACCTGTGTCCTGGTGAATCTATTTTTCATCTTAAATGGTGTGTTATACGCAGATATGCGGTGTGCAGAGCAGGTGGACTCTATGCACCAAAATATGCTCGCTGCTTTAGTAAATGTGCCTGAAGGAAATTGCGATGTACCGCAGTCTTCAGAAAGTGAGCAAGAACGCTACGCTAACATCGAAGATCGAATGGAGAAATACGTTTTGACCAATGATGATGTTAGACTAATCCACTATATCGACTCGGTTCTGCTCTCCACCACGCTCCCTGTAGCCAAACAACTGGAATTACAATTAAAGCAATGCTTTGCTCTACGGGAAACGCGCGATTTGGATCGGGCGATTAGTGTAGGGCACGCCGTGCTTACAGCGGCCCAGGAACATAACCTGATCAATTTACAGTCAAAAGCGCTCTCCAACCTGGCAGGATCCTACAGTTACGCGGGGCTTTTTGATAAAGCAAGGGAATGGAGTGATCGTTCTCTTGCTTTTGCCCGGCAACACGGCGTTACGGAAGAGATTGTCAGGGAACTTAAAGGTCTGGGATACACCCGCATGAATGCCGGAGACTTTGCAGGAACACGTGCTGCTTTCAGTGAGATTCTGGAGCTGAGTAAAGATGACCTTCTAGGTAACAATTATGCTTTTGCTAAAGGAGGGCTCTTGAGTGCACACATTTTTGAAGGCGATTTTTATTCGCCAGCAGCGCTTAAATTGTTGCAGGAAGTTACCACGCTTAGCGAACGTCCGGAACCTTTTCCGAGTGCACATGGCCGGCGGGATCTGCTCGGTATTCTTTGTAATTACTACCGTAAATCAGAACGCCCTCAGCTGGCCTTGCAATACGCACGTGCGCACTTGGCTCACGTACGAAAATTCAACTCGGACACCTCAGAAATTGTCCGTTTTGCCCTAACTGAATTATACCCGGTTGAGGCCTATGCTAAGGACTATGAAGCAGCTTATAATACTTTGCTGCGCTTTCAGGAAATAGACCAGATTATGCGGCAACGCGTCCAGGCCAATGAGTTGGCTGAAGCTTCCGTTAAGCTGGATGTTTATAGCCACGAAGTTGCCAGGCAGGCAGCCGAGCGAAACGCGGTATTGGAACAGCAAGCCAAAAACGAGCGTACCCGGCTAATCGTGGTCATTCTCATACTTGCAACTTTCGGTATTGGCGGTACACTCTATGCGAACCGTCGTCTTTACCAGGACCGTAAATTAATCGAGCAGCAGAAAATTGCCGTAACTACAGCCCTTTCCGAGAAAGAAGTCCTCCTCCGGGAGGTCCACCATCGGGTAAAGAACAACCTACAAATCATTTCCAGCTTGCTGCAAAAGCAGGCGAGAATATCGGGTGATGCTGACGCTAAGAAATTCGCGAAAGAAGGGCAAGAGCGTATTCAGTCAATGGCCCTGGTACACGAAAACCTGTATCAGTCGGAGCAGTTAAGCGGGGTAAACATTAAAGACTATCTGGTAGATCTTTCCGCCAACGTCCAGAGGGGGCACGACCCCGTTGATATAGATATAGCGCTTGACTTAAAGGCAGAAGACGAACAGATCGACCTGGATACGGCTATCCCCGTGGGGCTTATCCTCAACGAACTACTGACAAATGCTTATAAATACGCTTTCAGCGGAAAGAAGAAAGGGACCATTAAGGTGGCTTTCACTAAGGAAACGAACCAATACCAGCTACAGATCAGTGATGACGGGGTAGGTTTGCCACCTGATCATGCCGAAAGGAGAAGTAGATCATTAGGCCATAACCTGGTGAATGGCCTGGTCCGCCAGCTCGATGGTAATATCCAATGGTTCGCTGGCCCAACAGGAGGAACTACTGTGAAAATTGAGTTTTAATCATGGCAGACCAACTGAGAATTCTCATCGTAGAAGATGAATTTATTACCATGGACGCCCTGCGGGATGCCCTCATGGGGATGGGCTACGGTATTGCCGGAGACGCCATGCGGGCAGACGAAGCACTGGACATCCTGGAAAAAGAAGAGACGGACCTCGCGATTCTGGACATTCATATCAAAGGTGCTCGCTCCGGTATTTGGCTGGCCGAACAGATACGAGAGAAATATGACATCCCTTTCATTTTTCTGACCGCTTTTGGAGACAAGCAAACTATAGCTGATGCAGCACGTACGCAGCCAGGGAGTTACCTGGTTAAGCCTTTTGTCGAGCAGGATCTACACGCTGCCATTGAATTAGCGATCAATACGTATACGTCGAAACAACTCTTGCCGGTCCCGACACCTGAAACAAATAAGCAGCCCCAGAAGCTCCTGATAACGGATAGCATTTTTGTTAAGGATGATCTAGTCTTTCGTCGGGTTCCGATTGCCGAAATTCAGTTCGTTCAATCGTACCGAAATTACCTGGAACTAACGATAGGGCAAGGGAAAAAACACGTGCTGCGCTCCACGCTTAAGGATTTTATGGCACAACTGCCTTCAGAAGTGTTCATCCAAACCCATCGCTCCTATGCCGTTAATCTTAAAAGGGTTAATCGGATTGGCGGGAATTTTGTGGGCGTTGACGATTACGAAGTGCCCATGAGCCGAGAGGTTAGGCAGGAAGTTGTCCGGATGCTGAATTTATACCAGTAACCATCACCGTGCTCATTCACTTACGTATCGCACGTAATGGGCCGTACGTTGTGGCTATTCCCGAAAGCAAGCCTCTCCATCTCTAAATCTTGCTCAAAGCCGAATTCCAACACCGGGTCAAGAATAACATGTAGCTGTTTCAGGCAGAAGGGCATCAAGAATTTGCGCAGCCGCAGGTGCAAAGGTGATGTCATAAAAAAGCAAGGTGATACCAACGGCGGATCATGCCCCCTCAAGGACAAACGCCACCACTGCTTTTACCACCTCCATTGCACCTGCGTCCCCGCCTTGAGCTACAGAGGAAAGCCTCCTACTAAGATCACCTCTAGGTCGGAACAGTGCTCCTCTGGCAATTCAATACAAACTTAATCCTGGCTCCTCGCTGCCCTACTCCTACTCTGGTGGCTCGAAGAACTCATCGTTCTCACCCCGTTCCACATTGTCTCGCAATCGCGTCATGGCATCGCTGGCCTTGTCGTAGAAGTCTCTGAATACGGGATAAAGGGCTTTGCCCTGATCGATCACTACGTCCGGCAGCTTTTCTAAGACCGGGTAGGTGATACTGTCTTCTCGTGCCTCTTCAGAAATGATCTTACTCTGGTCTCCGAAATAGACCAGGCCCGAAAAGATGAAAACAAAGAACAGACCCGAGAGTACCCCTCCAAGAATCTGGTTAATGAAGTTAATGTTCACCTTCTCCAGGAAGCTGGTCATTCCCTTCGCGAGTATCTTGAACAGGACAAGCGTAAGAATGAATACGATGATCACGCCAGCCAAAAATGCGATGGCGTGGCCACCCTGCGGAACAAGATTAAGGACAATGTCGCCCATAATCGGCCCGAATTTCATCGCGGCCATTACGCCGATCACGTAGCTAGCGAGCGTAAGAACCGTGGCAATAATGCCTTTGCTGTAGCCGATCCAAAACCCGTAGGCTAAGAAAACCAGACAAATGATATCAATTACCATGGCGTAAAGTTAAAAGGATTTACGGGATGCAGAAGTACACTTGAGGAGGGACGGCGATGACAAACGCCTGGTAATCCGTTCCTAATTTACTAACCTAAATGCGCGAGACCAGTCTTTTAGGCATCGGCTTATACGAATGAATCCGTTTAACCGACGAACGTCCGTTTTTCTCGGTAAGCACCGCCTTTTTCCGTTTCTTTGTGCCACTAAGGCAGTTAGCCCCTATCAACTGCCGGCCGAATTGTTTACCCCAAAAGTTACCCACATGATTCGTGTACTTGCCAACGACGGAATCGCCCCTAACGGAAAAGCACAACTGGAAGCCGCTGGCTTCGAAGTCGTCACCGATAAAATTGCTCAGGATGACCTGATGACCGAACTCAACAACTTCGACGTCATCTGTGTCCGTAGTGCAACTAAAGTCCGCAAAGAACTCATCGACGCCAGCCCTAATCTAAAGGCCATCTGTCGTGGCGGTGTCGGGATCGACAATATCGACCATGAGTATGCCAAATCTAAAGGTATTCCGACCTACAATACCCCCGCCGCTTCCAGTGCCAGCGTTGCAGAGCTCGTCTTCGCACACTTTTTCAGCCTAAGCCGTGGAGTACACCGCTCCAACTTCGAGCTCAGGGCTGCCGACAGCGAATTCAAGAAATTGAAAAAAGCCTACGCTGGAGGACAAGAACTACGGGGAAAAACACTCGGAATCCTCGGCTTCGGCCGGATTGGCGTAGAAGCTGCCCGCATCGCTATCGGGCTAGGCATGAAAGTGCTACCCGTAGACCTGGTAAAGGAAAGCGAAGACATCGACATCTCCCTCCTGGACCAAACCGTCACCGTAACGGTTCCTACCGTTAGCATGGACGAGATGTTGGCAAACGCTGACTACATCACGATTCACGTTCCGGGCGGTAACCTCATCGGCGACGCTGAGCTCGCCAAAATGAAGGATGGTGTCATCCTCGCCAACACCAGTCGTGGCGGTGTTATCAACGAGGATGCCCTGTTGGCAGCCCTCAACTCCGGTAAAGTACGCGGTGCAGCCCTCGACGTATTTGTAGGCGAGCCCAACCCACGCCGTGACCTGCTGGAACACCCCGGCATCAGCGTAACCCCACACATCGGAGCCGCTACCGGCGAGGCACAGTTCAACATCGGAACTGAGCTGGCGGAGAAGATTATCGGGCATTTTAAGTCTTAGGGGTGCAGTCGTTGCAGGGTTGTAATCGTTGCCAAACACGGAATAGCACGGCGAGTACCTCCGGCCCGAAAGATGTTGTCAAAATTAGGTCTCCCCTCCGATCCCGAAGGGATCAAACCTACCTTAGCCCCGGATGGAGGCGAGGCGTAGCCGAGCCGTAATCCGGGAGCCGCAGGCGGGGGTGTTATCGTTGGAGTCCTACAACAACTCTCCCGAGAAGCCGAATGGCAGCAAATCCCCGGCCGAGTCAAATACGTATACGGGGCCAGTCTCTCCACGGAGGATGAGTTTCATCTTTCGGCCAAATCGTCCCTCGTGCTCCGCCAGTTGTTGGCGGCAGCTACCGCAGGGGCTTGCCGGTTGATCAACGGTAATGCTACCCGATTTAACGGTGATGGCCATGGTTACCACTGGCATACCTGGTCGTTGACTGGCCGCAGCGGCCAGCGTGGCGGGCTCAGCGCATACGCACATCGGATAAGCCGCATTCTCCGTATTCCATCCCGAAACAACGGTCCCATCTTCAAGAAGTGCTGCGGCTCCCACCTGGAATCTTGAATACGGAGAATAACTGTGCTCCAGTGCTTCTGTAGCCGTAGCAAGCAACGCTTGCTCCCGAGCATCAAGCTCCGCTGGCCCGTCGTGCATGGTGTAGGAGATGGAGTGAGTTGGCATCGAATCAGTTTTGAATGATCAACAGGTTACGGGAATTTACCCGGAGAAGGTACTGATTAACGCTATCCGGCCGACTATGTTGGCATTCATCTCCGCAAGATCTGCTGCCGGGATCCATAACTCCGTAAACCAATCCAGCCCAACGGTCTGGACTTCGTACTGCCTAATGAAGTCTTCCCGGACCGTAAACTGCACAACGTGCCCAATACCGTAAGCAGGAACATTCCACTCGCGGGTGATCTTTTCGGCGTACGCCTCATTCATAACGGGGTAAAAAATCGGCTGCTCCGGCAGGCGTGGAGGGAACCCCTTCCAGTCTAGTGCCTTGATTAAATCAAGCTCAGCCTGATTTACGGGGCGGTAAAGCATCATAACAACTCTATTAATAAGGTACACCTAATCAATAGAGGCAGTCAGTTGCAAAGTTGCAACTACGAAGCCCCCCTTCTGTAGCTGGCTTGCTACCGGATTCTTACTTCTCCTGCGGCATTAACAAAGAGTACGTTGCCAATATCATCATAGCCAGCAAAATACTCGGGGCCAATGCGTTTGAGGGCTTCATCACGGAAGCCAAGGATGACCAGGTCGGCTTCGCCGGACTTACGGGCGATAACCTCACGTGAATCCGTATCTCCCTGGCGGCACAGTACCTCAATGTTGTTACGACTGATGGGCAACTGGCCGGTTTCGATCAGGTCGTATAGCCCCTGCCGTTCCTGCTCCAACTTGGATTCTTCAAATACAGCGTAAAGCTTGATCTCAGCTCCTTCCCAATCCGGGTGTCCTGTCATCACGTAGGCCAGCAGAATCATCAGGTTAGCACTCTCGTAGTGCGCGCGGGTGATCCACACGTGAATGGACTTTTTCAATCCAAAACCGCGTTCTGACAACCCGAGAATCCCGACGTTGAACTCTACCGATTTGATCAGTTTGAAGTTATCAACAATATCCTTCAGGCCATCTTCACGGTTCTTGGAATACTCCAGCAACAGCAGGTTGTTATCCGTACCAGCAATACCCGGAAACTGAACGATCTGGGCAATGGCTGAGGTGTAGGACGGAGAAACAATGGTATCGACATAAATGCGACTATCAGTGGACTCTGCCATCCGAATGATCCGCTCTTTAATTTCCGCGGCCTCGTCGCTTTTCTCGTGGCTCAGGTAACCGTTTACGTAGTGCAGATAGGTTCCGAAGCCATATTTCTGGCTCAACCATCGTAGTAGATCAAAGGCACCAAGCCGGGTAAAGGTGGCATCACTTGCAGCAATAACGCTCGGGCGCCAGGTGGTCTTTTCCTCTTTATCCGCTTTCTGCAGGAAGATCTGCAAACGACGACTAAACTGAAAAATCACTCCCTGGAAAATCAGCGCCATCGACTGTTTATCCGGGTTCGTGTAAGAAATATACAGATAGATGATACCGATCAGGGCAATGGCCATCGCCGCATAAGTCGAGTTCATGAAGAACATTAGGCCAAAACAAGCCAGTGCACCAAAAAGCGACACGAACCACTTTGACCGGAACTTTGGACGGTAGCTGGGGTCGGCAGCGAAGTGATTCAGAAAACTGATCAGGCATAATGATCCGTAGGTCACCATGAAAAACATCGAGATGATCTCCGCCACACTGTCCAGCGCGCCCAGCATAATGAAGAAGGCTGCTACAAGCACCGTAATCAGGCTGGCGTTGTAAGGCTCGTTGTTATCTCCCCGACCTTTAGATATCCAGCGGTTCATCGCTGGTGCGGGGAAGATGCTATCCGCAGCAATTGCCTGCAGCGTGCGCGGTGCCACCAGAATAGAGCCTAGCGCCGAAGAGATGGTAGCCGCAGCAAGCCCCAGCGGAATAATCCACCAGCCCTGCCAGGCAATGTCTGCCATCACGAGACGGGAAGTATCTGCCAGTGCTTCCGGTGGCGCAGAGGCTGACAGCTTCCAGGCCATGAAAAAGTAAATGACCATACCGCCAATGGTAGCAGCCAGGGTTCCCAGCGGAATACTTTTCCCAGGGTCCTTAAGATCACCGGACAAGCCAACACCAGCGGTCATTCCCGTAAAGGCAGGGAAGATGATTGCGAATACGGTAAAGAAGCCAACCTTGGGCAGATTCGGCCGGGGGGCTGGTGGTGGTGCCTCGTTGGCCACGGGGTTTCCGTCGGATAGATAAACCGTATCGGGGTCACCTGCCTGGTTGGCCAGGTCAGTAAGTGCAGCGGCAGTTTCTTCAATATCGGCACTGTAGCTATTGAAAAAGTCAATGCTATTGGCTGCGGCGTAGTCCGTTGTCCCAACAAAAAAGGCCACCAGGGCAAGTGCCAGTGTTGCCACGACGGTATAAAGCACTTTGACGCCCAGGTCGGCGCCCTTGGTCAGGATCAGTAAAGTCAGCAATAAAAGGGCCGGAATACCAATGGTCTGTGGCATTTCCAGTAGGCTTTTTGCCCAGGGAAGCAGCGGCTGTGTCTCAAGCACCCAGCTGACCAGGGGCCGAAAGGCTTCAGTGAAGGCCATAATATAAAAGGCTACCGAGATCGCTTGCGACATATACAGCGCAATACCAATTGTAGAGCCAATTACCAGTCCGAAGCTCCGACTGATGATGTAGTACTCTCCCCCACCCTCAACCTTTTGGTTGGTGGCTATTTCCGCAATGGCCATCGCCGTCGGAATCGTAACGGCATGACCAATAAGAATGATGGCCATGGTGCCGGCCAGACCAACCATACCTACCGCAAAACCAAAACGTAGGAACATGATAGCACCAAGAATCGTACTGATTGCCGTAAAGAATACGGGAGCGGTGCCGAACTTTTGTTTACTCATCGGGGGCTAAGGTAAGGGCATTAACATCATATGGGCGCGGACGCAGGTGCAAAAAAAGGAGTAGAGGCCATGCCCGTACACGCAAACGGATATTTCCGACCAGGAAACATCCCGAAGTACGACTTGCCACTAACGCTAAAAAAGTTCGATTTCTACGCTATATCAAACCCATTCCAGATAAAGGGTAAAGTATTGACACTAGGGTAAATAGCCCCCAATTTTGCTGTCCACCAACACCTTTTGATATGGACCTCAGACATTCCATCAACCTCCTGACCACGTCCATCGTGGTCATCATTATGCTCCTGATGCTAATGGCCGGCTATACCCTCTCTTTTGCCACTACCGCTAACCAGACTACCAATCTTACCATGCCTACCGCCATCGGAGAACCCGTAGACGAGCAGGTCAGCGTCGGTAAAAAGCTGTGGGAGACCAACGCTTGTGGCGCCTGCCATAATAAAAGTATGACTGTGGATGCAACCGGCCCTGCGCTGGCGGGTGTCACCAGCCGTTGGGCAGACTATCCTCGTACAGACCTCTACGCCTGGGTGAGGAACAACCCCAAACTCGTAGCCAGTGGTCATCCCCGTGCCGTCGAAGTAGCCGCTGCCAACCCCAATGTGATGAACGTATATCCTGACCTGAGTGACGACGAGATTGAGGCTATACTGGCCTACATTGAGCGGCCCTAGTACGCTGGCGGCTCAGAGCAGGAACGACAAGAGCAGCACACTGGCCAGCACCGTAACGCCCATCACCGCCGTGAGTGGGGTATAGGATTTATAGGCATCGTTCACCTCAATCCCTGAGAACCGGGAAACTACCCAGAAGTAGGAGTCGTTGGCATGGCTGACCGTCATCGCTCCCCCGCCGATGGCGAGGGTGACCAGCGCAAGATCCGTGCCGGCCGTCAGGCCGGCTAGTGGAAGCAGCGGAGCCACGATTCCGGAAGCGATCACCAGGGCTCCCGTGCTACTGCCCTGTGCCGTCTTCATCAGAGCAGCAACGGCGAAGCCGAGCAGGATCAGCGAGGTCCCCGATAGGGGATCTTCCCCGATCCAGCTCGCTACGTCATCTTTGAGTGAGGAAGCTTTCAGGATCGCGCCAAAAGCCCCTCCCAGGCCTGTGATAATCAGGATTGGTCCGGCCAGGGTGAGCCCATCAGTGATCCAGCCGGATTTGCCGCCGGCAGGCGGCAACAACAACGCAGGAATACAACCTAACGCCAGTGCCACCGTGGGTGAGCACCACCAGTAGAGGTAGGAAACGGGAGACGAGCTTACATCCGTAGTCAATTTCAGGACAGACCCCAGCCCAATCAGCCCTATCGGGATCAACAATGGCAGTAAGCTGATGAACAAGGAAGGCACGGGCGTCTCCTCTGTCGGCGCTGAAGATGGCGGCACCGCTACTACGTCCCGGGCAAGCCAACCCGCTGCCTTCCAGGTCACGAAGATGACGGGCAGCGCAACCACTGCGCCAAGCAGCATAATCGTCCCGACGTAATCATCCGCTCCGAGGTTGGCCGCCGCAGCCAATGGCCCCGGCGTAGGCGGGATCAGGGTATGGGTAAGATAGAGACCACCAGCAAGGCTGAGGGCCAGTGGCGCAATCTTCCCACCTGCGCGCAACGCAACGGCCGGAAGCAAACTTGCTAAAATGATAAACCCGCTGTCACAGAATACCGGAATAGAAATGATGGCACCCAGTACAACCAGCCTCAGCCCGGGTACCGTCCCCTTCCCCAACAGTACATCTGCAATCCGACGGGCAGCCCCGGAGCGTTCAAGCGCAACCCCAATGATGCTACCTAACACAATCAGTAGACCGACGTTACCAATCAAGCCCCCGAAACCCGCTTTGAGTGTGGCCAGTACCTGGCCACCGTCCAGCCCGATTGACCAGCCGAGTCCGGCAGCAGTCAGTAATAAGGTAAAAAAAGGGTGCCACTTAAGCCTGGAGCCAGCTACAATCAGGAACAGTACGGCAAGGAAGATCTTCAATAAAAGCATGGTCGATGGGTTCGTCTGGGTGCCCCAGAGGCTGCAACAAATATAAAAACGAACGCCTTGCGTTCAATAACGAACACATTACAATTTTATTGTACGTATAAACAACTGTTAATCAGAATATTTTAATTCTGGCATAAAACTGGCATGGTTTACAGTACCCAACAAAGTAAAACAACCTCCATTGCACCTGCTTCCCAGCCCAAAATGCTCCATTATGTTCGACCAGCCAGCTAAGACGCCACTTTTGCGCAAAAGTCACTTTTCCGTTCATCGAGTATTACAAGCACTCGTCGAGCAAAACCTAGGAGCGCTCGAACTAATTTTCCCCGGCCGTTTTCTCCCCCGATATTTGAATCATCAAAGCACAGGAGTTGTAACTAACTCATTATCAATGTGCAACCAATCACAAAAAACTAAGTCTCTTAAAACAGACCCATATAACAACCAAATCATGACCCGCTTCTTTTTATCCATCGTTTACAGCCTTGTTTTCAGTTGCGCTGTTTTTGCCGGCCCAGCTGGTGACCAAACGAAGGCGGGCTCCAGCCTCTTCGATAAATGGGAGGCAGATCAGCAAACCAACATTGAGCTCCACGTCAATTTTGACAGCCTTGAAGTTTACCGTAAAAAAGCAGATTTCCTCCCCGCTACCATTATTGAGGACGGCAAGGAACTCGAACTGGAAGTCGCCGTTCGCGGACGCTTCCGCCGCCGGACCTGCACCATGCCCCCCCTGAAGCTCAAATTCAAAAAAGAAGGTCTTCGCGCCGCTGGCCTAAACACCCACAACGACTTCAAACTGGTTACTCACTGCTCCGACGATGAAGCAGGCCAGGATGCAATCCTTCGCGAGCAACTTGCTTACGAGCTGTACAACACCGTCGCTCCTGAGGCCAGCTTCCGCACCCAGTTGATTACCGTTACCTACGTAAACACCGTTGACGGTAGCACAACCACCAGCTACGCCATCCTTATTGAAGATACCGACGAGTTGAAAAACCGTCTTGACACCAAAAACTGTAAAGCGTGTTACTCCCTTCCCGCTCATAAAATCAACAATGCAGAGACCCTGGCCATGTTCCAATTCATGATCGGTAACAGCGACTTTTCTAACCGCATGGTACGCAACATGAAACTGATGGAAGAGCATGACGGCACGTACACTGCCGTTCCATATGACTTCGACTTCAGTGGCCTGGTAAATGCTAAATACGCTACTGGTTTCCCGCATTTAAACGAGACTCACCCTACTGACCGCACCCTGATCTGGGAATACGATGCTGCCCCTGACTTCAGCGAGACTACAGAGTACTTCCTCGCCCTTAAAGATCAACTACTCGAGCAGGTAGCCAACTTCGAAGGACTTAATGCCTCCAGTAAAAGAGAGATTACCCGTTACCTGAAAGGTTTCTACAAAGACCTGAGTAAGGACGAGTTTATTATCGCCCGCTAACCACCTATCCTCAAAAGCACCTTGAACAAATCCTCGACGGGCGCCGCTTAGCGGCGCCCGTTCTTTTTTCACCATACCTCCCAAACAAATACCTTTCCCTAAACGTCCAGGCAAAACTCCTCAAACCTCCTAAACCTTCGCCATGAATAGCTATTCTAACGTGGGGTTTTGCAAAATGCTTGGTTTCCTCTTATTGAGATGAATCAAGTACTATTTAGTTTGTTTCGTCTGTTAGTCATTTAGCCTGTTAGACGGTCATGATTGCCTAACAGGCTAAAAGACTGACAGGCTTGATAATCACGGCAGATTAAAGGATGATAGTTAGCAACTTGCATTATTGCCTCGTCCAAACCTGACGTTATTCTAAAGCGAGGATCAGATAGCTCACACACAGTACTACAGGCATGCTACGAGCCTTTAGCCTTTTAGTTTGGTCTTCCGTTCGCTCTGTTGTGACCGTCTGACTGACTAACGAACCTCAAGGAAAAAACAAAAAAGAAGAGGAGCATGAACGGAAACAGATCATTTGCTGCTCGACTTTGGTCAACCTAACGTTATTTTAGCCGCTATCATGCAGAAATTACTACTCCCCCTCCTTATCCTGTTGCTAAGCTTTCCCGCTTCTGCTCAGGAAGTTGTCTCCGTCGAAGAGCAGACCATTACCACAGCCTTTATCCTGCAGCTTGTGCTGGACATTACGGTGGACTACAACGTCAGAAACTATAAAGTCACTTACACCACGACGGATGCCTTTGGCCAGCCAGATACTGCCTCCGGCTTACTGTGTGTCCCCGCCGAGGAATCACTGGTGTTCCCCATGGCCATTTACAGCCATGGAACAGCCGCCAGCCGTGATGCAGTACCATCTGTAGAAGGCGTCCAGGAACGTTTCCTTCCCCAAACCCTTGCCGCCTACGGGTACATTACTTGTGCCCCCGACTATATTGGCATGGGGGAGAGTCGTGGTTTCCACCCCTACGTGCATGCCGAAACGGAGGCAAGTGCCGGTCGGGACATGCACATTGCAGTAAAAAAATGGTTGGAAACACAGGGCATTCGTCAGAACGACCAACTATTTCTTACTGGCTACAGTCAGGGAGGACACGCAACCGCTGCCCTCCACCGTGATATTTCGACCAACCCCGGAGGCGACGAGCTTACCGTTACGGCAGCCACGCACCTTTCGGGGCCATATAGCATTTCCGAGATAATGCTTGGCACCTTGTTTAACAACGAGACAACGACTATGAATGGCTTCATTGCCTACACTTATATCTCCTACAACTACGTCTACCAGTTGTATGATAGCCTCGAGCAAGCCTTCGTCGAGCCCTACCTGACGCCGATTCGGGACTTCGCCGCCGAAACAACCAACCTGGGTGAATTCAACACGATTCTGGACTCTATGCTGCTGGAAAACAACGAATCGGTAACTGCCATCTTTCAGGATTCCATCCTCCAGATCCTGGAAGCAAGGGATGAGAGCAACCCCATCATCCAGGCCCTGATCGATAATGACACGTATGACTGGGCACCTCCGGAGCCCACCCTCATCTATTACTGTACTGCGGACGAGCAAGTTCCCTTCCAGAATGCCATCCTCGCGGACTCCGTGATGCAGTCTAATGGAAGTACTTCCGTTGTCCTGGAATCAGGCGGAGCCTTCGACCATGGCGGATGCCTACGCCCTGCCTTTCTGCGCACGATTGAGTTCTTCGATGCCCTGGCGGATCCTTTCCCTACCAGCCTTGGCACCATTTCCGAAACCACGCCACTGAGTGTGGTGCCAAACCCCGTCGATGCGGGGAGCACCGTTCGGCTGGTCGGACCTCAGACAAACCAACTCCCCTTCGTGCTTTACGATGCTTCCGGCCGGGAAATACTCCGGGGACAAACCTCTGCATCCGGAGACATTCAACTCCCAGCGGGACTACCCAGTGGGCTTAGTATCGTCCGGGTAGGCCTTCCGGAAGGCACCTCTGCCGTTCAACGCATCATGATCAGGTAAATCACACTTCTGGCTCAGCTAGTAAGTCCTGATCCACCCAGGTCTTACCAGCTGAGCTACCAGCTAAAACATAAACATTCTTTTCCTGATGACAATTCGTCCCGCCACCCTTGCTGACGTTCCGGCGCTTCACCGCCTGGTAGCTGAGCTCGCCACTTATGTTGGGGAGCTCCCCAACTTCACGGCAACCGTTGAGGAATACGAAACCGATTTTAAAGCTGGCTTCTACGAAGCCCTCGTCGCTGACAATGGTGAACGAGTTGTCGGCATGGCCTTATATTTCATGACGTATTCCACTTGGAAAGGACGCATGATTTACCTTGAGGATTTCGTGCTGGAGCCCGCTTTCCGCAGGCAAGGTATCGGGCAAATGCTCTGGGACGGCCTCAAAGAAGTTGGGCGCGAACGCGGGTGCAAGCTTTTGAAATGGCAGGTCGTTGACACCAATACCGAAGCCATGAAATTCTACGAAGCTCAGGATGCCATCATTGAGCGGAGTTGGATCAATGGCAAGCTGTATTTGTAGTCGTGGCTATGACTTACGTTGCAGCAACGCTTCCGTTAATGCTCTGAGAACAGCTTTCACTGCGGGATCTCCCGATACAGCATCCAGGTGAGCGTAGGCTTCTTCCTGAAATTCGTCCCGTAGCTGCGCTACGGCTTCAGGAATACCAGCTTCCTGCATCATTTCAGTTACGCGGATCACCTTTTCGGAAGGGTCTGCCGGGCTTGAGGCAAACCAGTTATTCAGCTCCTCGCGGCCTTCCAGGCCAAGCACCTCAACGGCCTTGAGAAACAGGAATGTTTTCTTGTTCCGAATGATGTCGTTACCCGTTCGCTTACCCGTCAGAGTACTATCGCCAAAGGTATCCAGCAAATCATCTTGCAGCTGGAAGGCTAGTCCGGTTAACCGGCCGAAAGCATAGAGGTGGTCGGCCTCCTGCTGGCTTGCCCCCGCAGCTAGTGCCCCCAGTTCCAGTGCACCGCCAAGCAAGACGGCGGTCTTTAGCTCAATCATTTTCAGGTATTCGGCGATAGTAACATCGTCACGAACCTCAAAATCCACATCGTACTGCTGGCCTTCACATACTCCGGTAGCCACACGGTTGAAGGTTTTCAGCAAGGCCGGGATAGCTGCCGTATTCGGGCAGCGGCAAAGGTGCTCGTAGGCCTGAATGAGCATGAGGTCCCCGCTCAATATTCCTGTATTTACGTCCCATTTTTCGTGGACTGTGGGTTGACCACGCCGCAATGGACTATCGTCCATGATGTCGTCATGAAGTAAGGTAAAGTTGTGGAATACCTCAACGGCCATTGCAACTGGCATTGATTGTTCACTATTCTGATCACCGTACATCCGGCCAGCCAGCAAGGCGACCAGAGGGCGAACACGTTTTCCACCAAGATCAAGGATATAATCGATCGGGGCATACAAGCCCCGCGGCTCACGTTCTGAAAAAGTGCTTTTCAATTCCGTCAAAAAGGCGGTGAGCAGTTCCTGCAATAGTGGGGAGGCGGGTAATGACATGCAGCAAAAGTACGAAGCCAGAGCACAGCCTGGCAGCAAACAAAGTCCGGATTCAAGCGTCTTTTTACAAACCCATCTTCCATGAAGCATCCGGCATACGACTTAATCATTATCGGAGGAGGCCCTTCGGGCATCAATGTTGGCATTAGTGCCCGCAAAGCGGGCCTGAATTGCTGCATTATTGAAAAGGGGATGATCGTCAATAGTCTGTTCAACTTTCCGGTGAACATGACCTTCTTCAGTACCAGTCTGAAGTTGGAGATACACGATACGCCATTCATTAGTCACGGAGACAAACCGACCCGCTCCGAAGCGCTGGAGTACTACCGCAGGTTGGTGGAAGTGAACCACCTCAATCTCAAATTATACGAAACGGTAGAACGGATGGAAGCCCTCCCCCAAGCAGGCTATCGGGTGGTGACGGATAAAGGCAGCTACACCGCTCCGGCGGTATGTGTGGCCACGGGGTTCTATGATACTCCACGATACCTGGAGGTTCCGGGGGAGGATCTGCCCAAAGTCACCCACTACTACAATGATCCACATGCCTACATCGGCCAGGACGTCCTGGTTGTTGGCGCAGCCAACAGTGCCTGCGACGCCGCCTTGGAGTGCTGGCGCAAAGGAGCAAACGTAACGATGGCTATCCGTGGCGATGACATTTATGAGCGAGTTAAGTACTGGATCAAACCGGACATCGAAAATCGGATCAAGGAAGGCAGCATAAAGGCCTACTTCAATACGACCGTGAAGGAAATCCGCCAGGATACCGTCGATTTGTCCACTCCGGAAGGCCCAGTTACCCTAGACAATGATTTTGTCCTGGCCATGACGGGTTACGAGCCCAACTACCGCTTGTTCGAACGCCTCGGACTTCCGGTGGCAACTGACGACATCTGTCAGCCCATTTTTAATCCCGATACGCTGGAGACGGAATTACCGGGAGTGTATATGGCAGGCGTAGCCTGCGCCGGACGGCAAACCAGTAAACTGTTTATTGAGAACACCCGGGATCACGGGGAAATCATCGTAGAACACCTGACTGGTAGTTTAACGAAAGGTTCGTGATAAACTCCCCTCGGCCACCCCAGGTGATTTTTTACGAACGTTGTTTGCCCCCAGCTGCGTTACCGTGGTGGTGGCCATGCCTACGTTTTTTGCCTTGCTGGTCACAAAAATAGCCTCGTCACAAATTTCACCTCTGGTAACCGCGGGGAGTATAATTCCGCGCAGATGTGTTTGTCCGGTATCCGGTGTTAGCAACACGAAAAAGCCTCTTCCCCGTTAACCGGAGAAGAGGCTTTGTTCAAAACCCTAAAGTTAAATTTTAGCCGAGCGCTTTAACGTGCTTAGCCAAGCCAGACTTAAGGTTAGCCGCTTTGTTAGCGTGGAACAAGTTCCGCTTAGCAAGACGATCGATCATGCTAAACGACTTTGGGAGTTGCGCTTCAGCATCAGACTGGTCCTCTGTAGAACGAAGTTTAGCGATTGCTGTACGCGTTGATTTTTTGTAGTAACGGTTGTGGAGGCGCTTCTTTGCGTCCTGACGAATCCGCTTCTTTGCTGACTTGT
>CAZTTF010000105.1:0-5974 GCA_964616365.1 uncultured Lewinella sp.
TACGTTGGAAATCCTGGAAGATGGTTCGTTGATTGACGCTAGTCAATTAGAGTATTTTTCCCCCACGTTCACCGCTTTCAACCCCTTGGTTTTACTTCCAGAAGAAGGCTTGAGTGCGACGTTTAACGTTCGGATTATGCCGGAAAATGCAGCTAATACTACCCGGACGTATACCCTGCGGGCAACTGATGTTGAAGGAGTTGTTGGTGAGACATCCATCACCATCACCTTTGACACCCCTGCCACAGATCTCAGCTTCAACATGACTGGCGTCTTCTTTAACGCCAGTGGTGGTAATGATGGTGGCCTGGACCTGGATACAGGAACTGCAACCACCTTTAATAACCCCGAAGCTGAAATTCAGGATGAAGGCATTGATCTCAATTCAGCCGGAGAAAACTGGCGCACCCAGGTAAGCTCCGTTAACGATGCCGTACTGCTAATTGCTGATCTCTCCATCCTTGGCGACGGCATAACCTACGACGATGTACTCCTGACCAGTCAGATCTCTCAGGTGTTTAACTCAGGTGCCACACCTACAGGTAGTGACAACTTCCCCGATGCAGATGGTGATACCAGCGCCAACGAAATCGTGACAGAGCCGCTTCAGGAAGGTGATGTACTCGTGATCCGGCGCGGAGAGCGTACCTATCTGGTACGGATCGATGCCATTAACTTTGTTGCTGGTAGCAACGAAGATAGTTACACGGTATCCATTAAGTACTAAAAGCTGCTGGTCAGCTACTTGGGGCGATATGACTTTTATCGCCTGCGAGAGGATGTTTTCAGAGCCTCTAAAGTACAACACCCCGGTCTCCAGTTTTGGAGGCCGGGGTGTTTGTTTACGGGGTACTGTCCGCCACTACCTCACTGCCTCTGGTCCCTTTTTTGCACCCGCGCCCGCGCCGAAAGAGCGCTATTGTTACGATGAAAATCAAGGATCCGTTGAGCCTGGTTACATCAAAATTATGGGCTGAGCACTGTCCGTAATCTTACCTGCGGGACATCATTCCAGCCGACCTAACTTTAATTAACCTAAGCTGGCAGCGTATCTCCGGGATAAACCGTTTATCTTACGGTCTATACCGGAAAATTTTCCGGGGTAACCAATCCTATTGATCATGGATCGTTTGTTAAACCTTGAAGAGAACGAAGCGCAGTTCATCGCGGCCCTGGTGCGGGGCAACCGCGAGGCACAGCGTATTCTCTACGAAACGTATTACGGCCAGCTGATGTCCGTCTGCCAGCGTTATGCTGGGAGTCAGGACGAGGCAATGGACCTCCTACACGAAAGTTTCATCAAGATTTTCAAAAAGATCGGGCGTTACGAATCCGGTACAGCGCTGCTGGCCTGGATGCGACGGATCACCGTGAATACTGCTATTGATCAATACCGCCGTAACGCACGCCGGCGTACTGAAGACCTGGACAAAGCCTACACGCTGAGCAGCGATGCCCCGGATGTGTTCGCCCAGTTCGGTGCCAGGGAAATCCTGGCTGCCGTCCAGAAGTTACCCCCAACTTACCGGACGATCTTTAACCTCTACGTGGTCGAAGGATATACTCACCGAGAGATCGGTGAGCAACTGCAGATCACTGAAAGTACCAGCCGCTCAAACCTCGTGAAAGCCCGGGGCAAACTGCAAAAAGTTTTAACTGCCCCAGGCCGCTAGTTCTCAAGATGCAACAAGACCCGCATAAAATCGATCAGCTTCTGCGTCAACGCCTTAACGAGGCGTCACTGGTCCCGTCCCACCCAGAAGGCTGGGAGGAATTATCTACTACACTCGCGGCCGACCCTGATTTCACCCTGCGTGCTGCCCTGGTTGGCCTGGCCGATTCGGAGGACGTTGCGGGCTGGGAGGCACTGGAACGCAAACTGGATCCTGCTGCTGGTGCCGATGCTGCCTTGGCAGCGGCACTGACCCAACTCAATCCAAGCCCACCCGCCGGGAGTTGGAATACGTTGTCAACCAGAATTGACGATGCCTTTGGGGCAGCAGTAGACGAGGTCGTTAATGACCGTATTGATCGGCAAACGACTACCTCCTCTTCAGGTTGGGCTGCGTTGGCTGCCCGCCTTGAACTGATCAGCCATCGTCGTCATCTCGTCGGTGCCTGGAAGATTACGGAGGTATCATTGCTGCTGAGTTTCCTCCTGTTGGCGCTCCGCTTCGGGGTTGTGCCTACAAGTACTGATGGCCCACTAGCCCTTTCTGCTGAAGGCTTCCGCATCGAGACTGTAGCTACAGCTAAAGTGCAAAAGGTGACGGAAGTAGTGTCACCACCAGTGGTAGAAAACGTTGTTGCCGAGCGCACGGCGTCTACTCCTGCTGCAACGGTTACAGCAATACCTGCTGAAGAGCCTGTTGTCAGTAATGAGGAGGTCGTTCCGTTGCCTCAGAAAGTGTTGACTTTAAGCACTCCTGTTGAGGAACCGCTTTTGCTCCTGCGTGATCCTGCTGCTTACGATAACCTGGCCGGCCCCCGTCATGAAGCCAATTGGGAGCCGACTTTGCCCAGTCCGTCACTGGACCTTCCCGTCATTGACAATTCGGTGCCTGTCCGGTACTACCTCAACCTTTTTGTAGCCCCCGCAGAAGCAAATCAGGTAATTACGCCACAGAGCGCCGTGAGTGCTTTGGACATTACCGGACGTAATCGCTACACCCAGAGCACTTCTTTTGGTGCCTTGATCGACGTAAGTAAGGGCAAAGACGGACTGCAATTCGGTGCCATCTACAGTATCCATGGCTACACACCCACGGCACTGATCAGCCCGAATTGTCTCGTAGAGAACGATTGTCCGGAAGGCTACGACCGCTTTGTTTATCACTCCATCAGCTTCCCGCTCTACTACGAGCGCACTTTCTTTGACCGTAAAGACTGGCGTTTTGCGGCAAACTTAGGCATGTCGATGAGTGTCATTACTCAGTCTGATTACCAGCTTTCAGAGAACGCCCGGGAAGTGCTGGAAACCTCTTTGCTCGAGCCCACCAGCCCACGTGGTGGCCCACGGTCTCCGAACCAGAATGTTATCTCTCGTCGTCAATTGCTCAACCCTGAAGCCGGATGGCTTGAGGGGGGATCCATGTATGACAATGCAAGCTTCTATCTTGGAGCTGGCTTCACCGTTGAGCGCCGCCTGACGCCGCGCTTTAGCCTGTATGTTTCTCCGGCCTATGGTCGGGTGATCTACCTGGATGATGGTGAGGGTGTTGGCCCCTACAATGACCAGATTCACCGGGCGAGCCTGCGCTTTGGTAGCCGCCTGCTTTTGAATAAAAAATAAGCACTAAAACGCGACCAACGTTCTATGGACTTACGGATCCTCAATCTGTTTATCGTTTTGCTAATTGGTTTATCCGCCTGCGGAAGTGAACCAGAGCCCGTCAATATGGACCGGCGCTTTTTGACAGGGAATTACCTGGAAGAAGCAAAAGCCAAGCTTATTGCTGACATTGACGGTGAAGTACTTGATGCTCACGAATGGATCATGGGAGAGCAAAAAGTGTTTACGGTGCTGAGTAAAGAGCGGGAACCACAAACGAATTTTGAAGGGATTTACCTGCGCCAATATGATCTCAGCGGGCAGTTCGCCGAACTGATGTGGACTTATCAGGATTCTGTTTTCTGCACTGCCAACCACCTGGGCGCGGCCGCTGGTGCAGGGCTGGTGACAAATGAAAGTCCGGCGCTGCGGCCGGTTGTCATTTCTGGTGATGTGCCCCAACAGTTTGTCCTGCATTATCAATTTGGTTGCCCGGAAACGGAGCAGGGTAACAACCTGGTGGTGGTCAATGCCCAGACCGGAACACCAGACGTCCGACTATTCGGTAGGGGAGAGGACATTGAGGAGGCCTCCGGCCTCCGGGGACTATCTGAGGATACCATCCGCCAACTTATGGCTGTCTGGGGCTAGTTTCGCTCACGGATTAGTCAAATACCAGTACTACTTCAGAACCATCAGGTATAATGGCCCAACCAGGGCTGCCGCAAAGTCTACTCTTCTCAGTACTTCGAGTCGTCAAACGAGGTTTTTCCAGCTGCGCCAGGCTAGATAACGCGTTGGATGACCTCCGCTCTTAATTCGCGATAGCTTGATGGTCCAATCGTTGTACTCTAGTATGCAGGAAAGCGCTACGATCTTTCCTACAATATAAAAAAACTACTCCCGCGTTACTACTGACTAAGCGTCCATTTTCTGTTGGTTATCTTTGTTGCTCAATCAATTCTTACTTATGCCCCGTTTAGGTCTCTTTTTGTCTTTATGCCTTTTCTCTTTTGTTGCCATTGCCCAACGTAATGCTCCACAGCCAGTACCCACCTCTGCAGAGGAAACCAAAGCACTGGCAGCAACGATTAAAGCAGATGACCTGCGCCGTCATCTGAGCATCATTGCGGCAGACAATATGGAGGGCCGTGAAACGGGAGAGCCCGGACAGAAAAAAGCAGCAGCTTACCTGAAAGATCAGCTGAAAAACATGGGCTTCCCCGCGATCGGTGAGGATAATGGCTATTTCCAGACCATTCTCTTTAGTCGTCAGAAGTGGAGTGAAATCAACCTCACCGTTAACGGGGAGAAACGTCGTCACCTTTGGGAGTACGCTTCCGCCCCCAGTCAAAACTCCAGCCGGGGTATGACTGCGATCGATGAGCTCGTGTTTATGGGCTATGGCATTGATGCCCCCACCTATAGCGATTATGACAATGCTGGTGACCTAACTGGAAAGCACATCCTTATTTTTGCCGGCGAGCCCAAAGGCAAAGGGGGAAGTTTCCTGATCAGCGGAGGTCAAAAGACATCTGAGTGGGGAGCTTCTGACGAAATGAAGCTGAAAAAAGCTAAAGAAATGGGGGTGGCTACGGTATTTGTCATCGACCCAAAGTTTAAGGATAACGTACCTAACATCCGTAAGGAGACACTTGATGGGCGGATGCGCATGGCCGAGATCAAAGAGTCTGACCGGGAGACGGCTAACGTGGTTTACCTGACGCCGCAGCTTGCGAAAACCATTATGGGTAAGAAAGGCAAGAAGGTGATCAAAGCCCGTAAGAAGTTGGAGAAGTCAGGTAAGCTAAAGCCGGTAACTATCCCGGTAGATCTTCAGTTGACACAGGATAAATCCGTTAAGGAATTGATCGGTGAAAATGTGCTGGGATATCTGGAAGGGCGTGATGCTCGCCTTAAGAACGAGGTACTTGTTGTGAGTGCTCACTACGATCATATTGGTATGCGTGGAGACAACGTCTTTAACGGAGCAGATGATAACGGGTCTGGTACCAGTACGGTATTGGAAGTTGCTCAGGCTTTCATGGATGCCGCCAAGATGGGGAAAGGGCCTCGCCGCAGCGTATTGTTCTTATGGGTTAGTGGTGAAGAAAAGGGGCTGCTAGGATCTGAATACTACGCCAATCACCCCATCTTTCCGCTGGAAAACACCATTGCCGATATCAACGTGGATATGGTTGGCCGTGTTGATGAGGAGCACGCCGATAACCCCTACTACATCTACGTTATTGGCTCTAACCGTCTGAGCACCGAATTGCACGATATCAATGAGCGAATGAATCGGGAGTTTACCAACCTGGAGTTGGACTACACCTATAATGCTGAGGACGACCCTAACCGGTACTACTACCGCTCAGATCACTACAATTTTGCTGAAAAAGGAATCCCCAGTGTGTTTTTCTTCAACGGTACCCACGCCGACTACCACCAGGCTTCAGATACGGTTGACAAGATCAATTTCGAAAAGATGGAGCGCATTGGTCAGTTGATCTTCCATACGGCCTGGCAGTTAGCTAATCAAGACCGCAGGATAGAAGTAGACGTCAAGAAATAGCCCCCGCTGGAAAAGAACGTTTCCTGCGCCTACCAGCCATTTCTGCTTCGCCGAAACGGCTAATTGAATCGGCTTGGAAAAGGACTTTTGAACCACTCTGCCTGAGCAGAGTTAGTAGGTCAATATTA
>CAZTTF010000106.1:0-7967 GCA_964616365.1 uncultured Lewinella sp.
AATAATAAAAGTAAATAATATCTTAGAGTCTCCGATAGTGCCTAAAGATATTCACGCTAAGTTTGCGATTTCGGTTGGGCTCAAAAAATGTGTCACAAGAAGTATATGGAATAAATTTTTATCTTTTCTTGGAAGCAAGAAAGCTAGAAATAAGTATAAAGTAATACCTGCTAATAAGTCTGCATTTGTTAAAGCTGTTAACTGACATCAATCACTGAAAATTAGAACTGTTATCGCTAACCAATGAGTAGCTACCCGCAGGTGCCTCAACACTTGTCGGCGTAGCGGCAATTGGGAGGTTACCCAGGTGCTGCTCTATTTGCGACTAAGAGATAAAGAATCGTCGCAAACCTGCTTTTGTAGTAACTCTAAAAATGTACCAACACTACGTTTTATTCCTTCCTGCTACCTTAAGTGCTTGATACTCAAAGAGCCGGGGTCTAACTTGTGGGTCTACAGAAAAAGCGCCGCCACTTCGGTGTTGGGGCTTTTTTGTTTGGGGGTGGGGTGCTTAGCTAAAGCAGCTTTATTAAGGAGGGTCTCTAGTTAAATAAAGAGAGGAAATGTTAATTAAGGGGTGTCTTAGTAAGGGTTTTGGGGCTAAATTTTTATTAGCAAGGGCAACTAATAAAGAGTTTTTACCTTTCTTTAAGTAACGAATTATGCTGACTGGGTTACTCAGGGGCTAAAACTTACTGTGATGCATAACTTTTCTGCCGGACACAGCCTGCGCCTACAGGGTTATACCGCCTTCATCCCTTCTCCCATCAATCGGAACTGGGTTATTACTGACCAGGCTTTACTCTCCAAGCTCAGTAAGGCTGACCGTTTTATTGGCCGCCTAGATTCATTTTCGGACATGGTGGACATCGAGATGTATACGAAGATGCACGTGATGAAAGAGGCCACGCTTTCTTCCAAAATTGAAGGCACCCGTACCAACGTACGGGAGAATCTTTTAGGTCGGGAGGATTTGGTTGCTGAAAAGCGAGATGACTGGGAAGAAGTTCAGAATTACATCGCGGCGATGCAGGAAGCCACTTCTCTGCTGGGTGAACTGCCATTTTCCTCCAGGTTGGTCCGACGTACTCACGCAGTACTGATGAAAGGCGTGCGCGGTCAACATAAAGCTCCGGGTACCTACCGAACAAGCCAGAACTGGATTGGCGGTGGTAACCTTCGTAGTGCCTCTTTTATCCCGCCTCCTCATACATATGTCAATGAACTGATGGGGGACCTAGAGCTCTTTGCCAACGATGACCGTAACCCAATGCCAGACTTGCTTAAGGTGGCCCTGATCCATTATCAACTAGAAACAATCCATCCTTTCCTGGACGGAAATGGTAGGATGGGGAGGTTATTGATTACGCTCTATTTGATCGACAGGAAGATTTTAGCGCAACCCGTACTTTATCTATCAGCTTATTTTGAACGCCATCGCCAAATGTATTACGATCGGCTGATGGCCGTAAGGGAACAGAATGATCTCTTGGGCTGGTTTCACTTCTTTCTGGATGGCGTATTAGATACAGCAACTACCGGGGTCGAGACTTTCCGGAGCATTATTCACTTGAGAAATGAATTGGAGCCAAAACTGGCTAAGCTTGGTAGCCGCCAGGGAAATGCTCAACGATTGCTTACCCATATGTTCAGCCAGCCTGTTTTAGCAGTTAACGAGGTGGCATCAGTTTTGGGGTCCAGTACCCCAACGGCTTATGCCCTAGTAAATGACCTGGAGAAGCTTGGTGTTTTAGAAGAAATTACGGGAGGTAAGCGGGGCAAGCTTTATGCAATGCATGAGTATTTGGCACTGTTTGAGTAAAAGTGTTGAGTTAGGATCGCTGATTTTTTTAGTTTTGAGTAGGTGCGGTTTTTAGGGGAGAGGTCACGTACAGGCCCAGGAAAGATTCATCACTTGAGTGCTAGAGGGAAGAAGTCCAGGTTCATGCAAAAAGGTATTCCTGCGATTATCAAATTGTATGGCGCTCAAGGCAGTAGTCTTACATCTGAGGGAATCAAAAAAAAGAACTCTCAATTTTGCCAATTGAAATGACTACTTCAGGAAAATATACTTTTTACTTGATCTTCGGGCTACTAATAGTTAGCTGTAGTAGAATGGCTAGTGTTAGTTCAGGTTCGATTTCCGGTTTGATACTTGAAGAAATGAAAGACAATGAAGCTAAGAGCCTCTTTCTTTCCATATCTCCAGGGATTGATAAAGGATGTTTGGAGTCTGTTTCGAATACCCATGCAACCGAAGATATTTTATCTGTATACCAGGATGAAACAGTATTGATAGATAAAATAGACATTTCTCTAGTAAAGAATCAATTAAAACAGAATGGCATATTTGTGAAGGGGTCTATGCAGGAAGCCTTTGTAAATGAAGATGGAGTTCTAATCTCTATCTCAAACATTTATCATCTTGGTAATAATGATATGGGAGTGATGCAGCTAAAGGTTCTTTGTGGGGACGCATGTGGCTATGAATCAATTCTGATTTTAAAAAAAATAGACGACGAATGGGCATTAGAAACGTCTTTAATGTGCGGTGTCTATTGATGTTTGTAAAGGGCTGTAGAATAAAGGCTTTAGCACTTGTCAAATAGTAGGAAATAGGTAGTGCTTTTCGATTAGTTTTTCTGTAATACGGAGCGGTTTAGCTGGTAGCATAGGTCATTTACACCTTAGCATCCCTGATGTAGGTGTCAATGAGATCATAGAGCACCTTTTTTTTGTCTCCGCTAAGGAGTTCCAGGTCTGCTAATCGCTGCAAGTTCTGGCCGTTAAGCTGTTTGGCTTCGTCTTTCTCTCCGAGTAGGTAACCGACTGTAGTGTTGAGTAGCCCGGCTAGCTTTTTAGCATTGTCAATAGACGGAGTCATCTCTCCGCGTTCGTAGCGAGAGATCACGGAAATGGAAGTACTGAGCTGCTTCGCCAACTGCGTCTGAGAGAGCTTTTGCTCTTTGCGGAGTTGGGCTAGTCTTTTACCGAAAACATCCATAAAACGGCCTTAAAAGGTTGATAATAGGCGCTTCCACTAATCAATTTCTTTTGGTAAAAAAGAAAACTGATAGCTGCAAAGGTGGTAACTTAGAGCATGGGTGTGGCGGTAAATCGGAGGGTGGATATGGATACTGGGGAGTATCATTATCGGTATAATGGGAAGGAGCTGGTGGACGAGATCGGGCTTTATGATTACGGATTTCGCTACTACGATCCTGCAATAGGCCGTTTTACAGGGGTGGATCCGATAGCTGACAAGTTCCCTCAGCTGTCAACGTATAATTATGCAAGTAATGACCCCATTAAGAATATTGATTTGCATGGACTGCAGGGTCTTCACTTTATGGATAAAGACCAGCAAGGAATTGAAAAGAATGTAGCTATACTAGTCAAGCCAACAAGCAGTGAATACTCCGATAAGAAGAATGCACGAATATCAAAACGGGCAGCACGGAAGGTAGAGAAGGTACAGCGACAACTAGATAATTCCTTTTCTAATGCAAAGAACTCCGAAGGGGAAACAGTAATTTTTAAGTTCAATGTATTTGCTCATCCAACGGATAAGACCAAAAACTTATCTCCCAGTGAACGTTCGGAAATTACCCGAGACCTAGGTATAACAGTCGAGACGGAAGATGGTGAAAGAACAGTTCCTGCAGCAGTAATTACGGATGATGTAACAATTCAAAGTACTACATACGGGAATGGCGTGGTAACGTTGGAAAGTGATGACCATACTGCACACGAAATTGGACACACCCTTATGAAGGGTGGCGAAAAAGCAGAAGAGGGAGACCCACAAGGCACTGGCTTAATGACCTGCCAGCCTAATGGGAAGCCAGGTATTCTTTTGCCTTCAGAAGTTGATAAAATGCTAAAAGATGCTATCAAAGGGAAGAAGAAAAATTAGTATTCTGATTGTATTAGCCTTACTCGGAAACTACTTGTTTTCTCAAGAGAGTGGTGACTTTTTATTGGTTTCGATAGTGACTGAGAAGAGCAATCGCGTCCACGAGTTTTATGAAGACTATTGGCTAATTTCTTTTGACGATGATTCTGTAAAAGAGATCGTTCCTCTTTACGTGTTTGGTTTTTCGGACCAAGATATTTTTGAATGCAAAACAGACTCACTTGTGTTCTACAATCTAAAACCTGACGATTCATTCTCTAGCTCACCCATTCTTGAGACCGACTTAAGAAATGCTGCTCGGCCAAAATGGAGATACAGTCATACCATTAATCGAAAAAAGTCATCAACTTTAAGAAGGAAAATTTACTTGACAGAAATTGAAGGGACTTTCATCTTTTGTAAATTTAGTGGCATTTCATTGTCAGAGTTAGGCTACCAAGGAGATAAAATCGCAATGCCCGTTGATTTTAGATTTCCAAATAAGCCCAAAGACTTACATGAATTAGTTGACCTATACGACTTCTTTGAATTACCTTATATCGGCTTACATAAAGCGCAATAGTCAAGAAGGTCCGCCCAATGAGTAGCTACCCGCAGGTCCCTCAGCACTTGTCGGCGTAGCGGCAATTGGGGGAACCCAAGTATTGCTCTATTCGAACCTAAGGGATAAAGAATCGTCGCAAACCTCCTTCTGTAGCAACTCCAAAAAAGCACCAACACTCCGTTTCGTTCCTTCCTCCTACCTTAACTCCCCTGACACTCAAAGCGCCGGGGGCTGACTTGTGGGTCTACTGAAAAAGCGCCGCCACTTCGGTGTTGGGGCTTTTTTGTTTGGGGGTGGGCCTCCGGGCCGATTGCTGGTGGTGATCTACACCGATTAGGAAGAGGTTTGGGACAAATGCACGGACACCCCATCAACTGTCCGATAATTCATCGTCAGCAGGCTGTGTAATTCCGACTTGTATTGCTTGATGTCTCCAAGAAAGGATAGAATCGCCGACTTGAACTCATCGTGCTTTTCGTAATGCGTCGAATTAAGAATCTTTACTCGCATAAAGTGCCAAAGTCGCTTAATCAAGTTGATATTCGACGAGTAAGTGAGTAGGTGAATAAATTCTATTCGTTGCTCTTCGGCCCAGGCGGATAGCATCTTATTGCGATTATAGCGGGCGTTATCGCAGATGAAATAGATTGTCTTTCTCGGATGCTTTCGCAGAAGCTGCCGACAGAGTCGCTGCGTTGATTGGGCGTTGACCGAATCGGTGAAATCGTAAACCAAGTGCTCAGGCTTGAGGCCGTTGACTGCGGCGTTGATATTGACTCGCTTGCGGCCGAAATTAGTGTCAAACTCAAAGTCTTGACCTTTGCGTATCCAGCCCCGACTGGTCTTCGTATTATGCATTGGGTGACAACTATCAGCATAATAAATAACAGCGTTTCCATCTTCTACCGCTTCCAGTATCTCTGGCAATGTCTCCTCCAAAAAAGCTTGCTGAGCTTCCCCGTCTGCCTTGGCTGGGACCGACTTGCTTTTTTGTAAACAAACCCCAGACGCTTCAACATATCCGTCATTCCCGCCACGCTGCAATCCAGACCAAACTGCTCTTTGACGTAGGCGCAAATGGATTTAGCATCCGGGTAAAGGTATTCGTCTAGATGATTGGCCAGCTACTTTTCTTGCTCCTCGGTAAGACGGCCGGAGAAAGGAACGTAATCATCGGACAGATACGTTTCAAGGTCGACCTTCAAATAGCCACGAACGTAACGATAAATCGTGTTGTCGTCAATTGCTAGAATATCTTTAACATCGGAAACGGAGAATCCCTTGTGCGGCATAACCAAAACAGTAACCTTGCGGTACCGGCGACACGACAAGTCTGGCCGCTTCTGGAGCGCTCGTAACTCCTCATACTGCTCTGGATCAAGACTGAAAGTCATATGAGGATTTCGTAACTTCATTCCAAGTCACTTCCGGACCGGTATAGGCAATTTAATTATAGTTGACATGAAACTTTTTTTTACACTACTACTATCCTTATGTATTGTTGGGTGTAAAGGGCAAAATTTAGATAATGAAAGTATGATTTCCACGGATAAGTTTGTGTACAGTAGAGCGGATAAATTGATATCAACCCTTGAAGAACAAAAAGTTAAGTATCACGAAGTTTACGTTGAAAGCAATAATGTGCGTGTACTTAATGAGCTTACGAAATCCTTACTCTCCATTGCTGATGATGATTTATCTTCTACGGTAGAAGTAGATGGATTGATTTATAGGTTAAACATCTTTTCTGAAGGGAAATCTAGAACCGTGGACTTGCCACAAGATATCCTGTTCCAACCTGACCTGCTTTTGTTGAATTTAAACAGTGAGTTGTCTTTTTTTAAATCTGTAAATAGAATATATCGTTATCCGCTCCCAACAGACCAATCAATATATATAGTTGCTAGTCAAAAAGAGCTTGAGATAATTTGGAGTTTGGGCTTTTGCTACTTGGGAAGAAAGATAGATGACATCTTTGAGCTCCCTACATACCCCAATAGTGCAGATTTAGTTCATTTTGATCTAGGAGTTGTTAATGAGCAAGTACAGGGTCGTATCATCGACATTATTAATAAGTGCTTCTTAAGAGTTGGTGAATATAGGATAACAAATGACAGGTTTTTTATTACTAAGTCGAACCTGTTTGACGATAGATTTGATTTTTTTATTGATGACAGACTAATTGGTTGGGTAATTGAAAACAGTGAGGGGGTTTCTTTTCCTCCAGGAGGTGGGAACCTGATTGTATTAAAGGCCATTTTGTCGATTGAAAAGATTAAGAATAGTGATTTCTATTTTACTAATTATTTAAATTTGAATAAGGATTATCGAGACCCCTCTTTGATTTTGTCTAAGATAAGCTCTTTAATGAATTGTGAGTAAAAATAATGGCAGTGTTTCAAAAGTAATGGTACCCCCAGGTTTGAAATAGGCAGTTGAGCAGGGTCGCTATCTTGGTAGGTGACTAAACGAAACAAAATGGTCTCTAAGATGGGCGTAAGCTAAGCTACCCTCTACAATTGGATGGCAAGTGATAAATCCTCAGATCACGCTAACTTGGGTAGGGCTCCCTGTGCCAAAATCATCTGCTCTCGTTTTGCCACGTATTCCCCTTTACCAAAAATGGATGCCGAAAGCCCAGCGGTGGTACCAAAGAAACTTCAACTAAGATGAAAATAATAAACTTCATTTATGCCACTGAATTGTCACTCAGTCGCCGTATTCACGAGGATGATACTTCTGCCTACTTTTGGGCTGAAAATGTGATTGCATTTATGTGGGGCAATTTTATCAATTTTCTCTTCTTCTCTATTTTGTGGGTGATTAAAGTGGAGTGGTTTAGCATTGGGCTAATTATATTGCCAGTTACTATTCCTTGGTTGATTCATGGTTTTATAATTAGAAAAAATGTTGGGCTATATGACAAATTAGCAGGTGAATTTAAGCCTACCAGAATGGATCGGAATTTATTTAGAGCCTTACGTGCTACGGTGCAAATTTTGAGCCTACTGGTAATGGCTAAATACGTTATCCAGGCCAGTAGAATGTAGGGCGCCACCTAGTATGTCGCTTAGCTGGATTGCCGCCTGGGAGTACTTGGGGAAAGTGGTGCTTGAGTTTTATTTGGTCAGCACCTGAAGTACTTCAAACCGTCGCAATCCTGTTTTGCATCAACTCCAAAAAAGCACCAACACTCCGTTTCGTTCCTTCCTCCTACCTTAACTCCCTGACACTCAAAGAGCCGGGGTCTGACTTGTGGGTCTGCTGAAAAAGCGCCGCCACTTCGGTGTTGGGGCTTTTTTGTTTGGGGGTGGGAAAGTTTCATGCCCGAGCGGAAAGTTAGCTTCAGACCAAATCCCTGCCCTCAGTTGTAACCAAAACTAAAAACGGCGGTAATCAGCAAAGAGAAGCAACTGCTCTCTTCTGATGATTTCAGTGATGACCACTAAACGGAACCTCATGCGCATTTTAGTTTTACTACTATTTACCCTAAGCCTCACTGGCTGT
>CAZTTF010000107.1:0-2570 GCA_964616365.1 uncultured Lewinella sp.
CTGGTTTAATTCCTTTTCCATAATCCAGTCTTCCATCAAATAGCCATTTCCGATATCGGTATTATAGCGGTCTATTTTCCGAAGGCCGAGGTACTCATAAAAACCGATTGCTGCATTCTGATAATTCACGTCAAGGCGCAGGCGTTCCTGCTGCGCATTACGGGCGATTTTTTCTACCTCCAGCAAGAGGGCCTTCCCATAGCCTTTACCCTGAGTGGAGGGCAGGAGATAAATTTTGTGCACTTTGGTCGTACCGGGCAGATAATCCAGCTGGTAGCTGACGTAGCCTACAGGATGGAAAACAGTGGTAGTTGCCTGGGAGTAAGTTGTATCCTCTGGTTCGCCCTGGGCTGCGAGCAGCAATTTAAAGATATGTCCTTTTCCTACCTGCTCAACGATTGCTTGCTCACTGTACATCATGTCCAGCATATAGTCAATCTGATCAGGGGAGAGAATATCGCCAAAGGTGTCCGGCCAGGTAGCGTGAGCGATCTCACGAATAGTGGTGTAATCCTCAGGCGAGGCGTTAACGATACGGTAATCCATACGACGAAGGTAATATGCATGATAAGCAGGTGCAACGAGCGGTTCAACCTATCTTCGCTCGCCCCAAACCAAAGTAAACGATCATGTCTCTTCAAATACTGGCCGTTGGCCTGCCCCGTACGGGTACCTCCTCCCTCAAACAAGCACTTATCGACCTGGGTATCGGGAAGTGTATGCATATGGACGAGTTGTTCAATCAACCCCAGTTAGTCGACCTCTGGGTCGAACTATACGAAACCGGGAAAACCGACACCGACGCACTCTTCGCCGGCTACCAGAGCAGTACCGATATTCCGGCTGCCCTGCTTTATAAAGAACTGCTGGGAGTGTACCCGGACTTAAAGATCATTCTCAACACCCGGGATGCGGAGTCCTGGTATAAAAGTATGTCCAACACCGTTTATCCGGTAGTCCCCAAAACAGACGAGGCGAAAGCCGAGTTGAAGCGCAAGGGCGATGAAATTCACCCGCGTTTTCACGGCATTGCCAAAACCTTGAAACTAGTAGAGGTTTACCTGCTTAATCGCTTCCTCGAAGGTGATTTTGAGAATAAGGAAAAGACCATTGCTAAATACAACGCCCACCTGGACGGGGTGCGGGACTTTGTTCCCGCCGATCAACTTCTGGAGTTTGACGTCAAAGACGGCTGGGGACCATTATGTGAATTTCTTGGTGTTGACACTCCTGCCGAAGATTTCCCTTTCAAAAATACCACGGCCAACTTCCAGCAGCAGGTTGGTGGGATGATTCTCGGCGGTGGCAAGCTGGAGATTAAATAGGGCGCGGCCGCAGGCTCATGGTCCCGTACCAAACGGGGTGCAATGTTAAGGATGCGTAACCATGGATTTCGGTTCAAGAGTATAATTTTCTAAAGCTAAAGTCCATGGTTACGTATGGCTCGGCGGGTAGATACGATTATCTTTACCCCCATGTCTACCCCCAATAAAAAACTATTCCTTCTCGACGGGCACGCGCTCGTTTACCGTGCGCACTTTGCCTTTATCAACCGGCCCATGATCAATGGGAAGGGCATCAATACTTCGGCGATGTTCGGGTTTACCCGAACGTTGTGGGACTTGATGAAAAAACAGGAACCAACTCACCTGGCGGTGGTTTTTGACCCCAGCGGGCCAACCTTCCGCAATGAAATTGCGCCAGACTACAAGGCCAACCGGGAGGAAACGCCGGAGGACATTGTGGTGGCTTTTCCCTACGTCCACCAGATTCTGGAAGCCTTCAAAATTCCGGTGATCATCATCGACAACTTTGAGGCAGACGACGTGATCGGCACCCTGGCCAAACAGGCTGCCCGGCAGGGGTATGAGGTCTATATGGTAACTCCGGACAAGGACTACGGCCAGCTGGTGGAGGACAACATCTACATGTATAAACCAAGCCGGATGGGGAACGGTATTGACATTCTTGGCGTAGAGGAGATCAAGGAAAAATGGGGCGTAGAACGCCCCGAACAGGTGATTGACATGCTCGGTTTGATGGGAGATAAGGTAGACAACATCCCGGGGGTTCCCGGCATCGGACCCAAGACTGCGGCCAAGTTCATCCAGCAATATGACAGCGTTGAAAACCTGTTGGACCATGCCGATGAGATCAAAGGAAAAAATCAGGAACGCCTCAAGGAGTTCCGCGAGCAAGCCCTGACGAGCAAGGTCCTCGCAACGATCGACATCAACGTTCCGATCGAATTCAACGAAGCCGCCTACGTGATTGAAGACTTTGATCGGGAGCACCTCACGGACATCTTCCGTGACCTTGAGTTCCGCACCCTGGCTAACGAAATCCTGGGGCAGAAACCAGAGCCTGCTGCCGGGCAGCAGGGTAGCCTTTTTGGCGGATCAACCTCCACGGCACCTGCGTCCTCGCCCAAGCGAGGCTTCAAGGCTCCGCCCGCGCACGCCATTGCTGACCACAATTTCGGCAACACCGAACACAACTACCAGAAAGCCGAAACGGCGGAGGAACGCGCTGCGCTCATCGCGCAGCTGGCCGACCAGCAAATCTTTGCC
>CAZTTF010000108.1:0-6182 GCA_964616365.1 uncultured Lewinella sp.
CATTAGGTCCCTTGTTGCCTGGAGCGCCTCCGCTTCGGTTACCCGCACGATGACGTGGACCCGAAGACCAAAGTCTACCGTTCGGTTATACTTTGCACCTGCGGCCGCGCCTACTTTGTCAATATGCGCCTGTAGTTTATCCTCAGTCTCCGGCCACATGAGGTATACGTCGCAGTGTTCGGCGCAAAGCTCAACGCCATCCGGGCTGTAGCCGCCAAAATAGAGTAGGGGGCCTCCGTTTTGCTGATAGGGCTTTACTGGTGCAGTCGGCAAGTCAAGTTGGTAGAACTCCCCGTCGAACTTGAGGTGATCCTGCGTCCAGCACTGCTTCAGAATTTCGATTACCTCCCGGCTTTTTCGGTACCTGATAGCGCTTTCGACCTTGGTGCCGGGCAAGTCGCTACTGATGATGTTGACCGTTAGTTTGCCGAGCAGCATATGGTCGAGGGTTGCAAGTGCTCTGGCGAGCATCGGCGGGTGTACCTCGCCACACCGAATGGCGGCAAGCAGATTCATTTGCCGCAGTTGTGGCGCCAGGGCTGCAGCGAAGGTAAGGGTGTCCTGACCAACCTGGTAACTGCTGGGTAACAGCATGTTCCGGAAACCAAGTTCATCCGCTGTGCGCGCAATTTGGGCAGCATTGCGGTAACTGCTTTTGTAAAACGGGTCGCGTGCACCAAGGTAGCGGTCGTCACCATTACAAATGGGAGCAAACCAAGAGACCTCTGAGCCAGTGAGTTGAGCGGAGCGGATGGGGCTAGGCATATGAGAAGTAATTTGGCCCTAAGATTACCTGTATTTTTTAATTTTGGTAACCTTCTATTGATCAAATCTAAGTCAGGTTCTTCAAATTCGCTTTTCCCATTTGCCAATATTGTTTTTCCTGCTGCCCGTTAGCATCGTAACCGCCCATCTCATGAAGTATTCCGCTAAGTTGGTGAGAGCAGTACACCGATCACTTTAATTAGGACCAACCACAGGTCGGTGGGCATCTTTTACCGCTAGCAAGAGGTCGTCGGAGACTTTATCTGGCGGGTTTTGGCCGATGGGAAACTCCAGAGATGGTTGACGGTAGGGGAGTAACAGGTTTTGGTGTTTGCGTAGCATCGGGTTGATGCCTCCATTTTTATTGGATGGTCATAATTGAACAATTATTTGCTGGGGGGAGAGAAGACATCAGGGCATTGCCCAGGGGAATTGTAACGATGAATGGTGTAACAACTAGGTAGTAGCAGGTATAAATATATACACCGCTACAACATCCCTACACTTTTTCATTTCCTTTAAACCAACAACCCATGTTTACTTTCAATTCTCATCAGGATTGGAGCGCCGGTCGCGCTCTTTTATCCCTCATTTTTCTCGTCTGCCTTTCTGCCGCTGGATTTGGTCAACAGTATGGCCGAGCTACCTCTGCATTAATTGCCGATGTCAATCAGGCGGACGATTGCACACCAGAGTACCAGGCATTCAATGATCGGATCATGGCATTTGGCCGCATTGCGGCTAGTACCAAAGCATTTGAAGAAATTCTTGAGTCCCTCATTGCGGCTAATTACCGTGAGTGTACCAATGATCCATTTTACGGCGAATCTATTCGGGTCCAGACACAAAAGGCATTGTCCGCGGCCCGAAATATGAACGGTTTACATATTAAGTGTACCGGTGGTAGCGGAAATGCAAGTACCCAGTTAGGAGATTACGGAGAGAAAGTCTCCGATGAGTTCTTTAGCTGGGGGAGCTGGTTCGGGGCCGTACACGCTCAACTGAGTCGTCCGGTTTGTCGAACAGGACAGTCTCCGGGCGCAGATAACTGTCGCTTTGCTGCTTATCCCTGGCCCTATTCACAGGCAGCAGGCATTGTTTGGCACGAAGTTATGCACCAACAGGGTTACACCCACGGGGCAAATAATCAGGCTGATGCTGATGATGCTTGTGGCTATCCTGCTGACCCTACCTGGCATTTCCAGCGCAACACCATGCCCTATATTGTTGGCAACGCCATTGATGAGGTGATTAACCGCTCTGCACAGCGTTGCGACATAGATGCTTGTGCTTCCGGCAATCAACTGAATATCATTACCTCGGCCAACAGTACCCGGTGTGAGTGCGTCAATGATCCCGGTCAAAAGGGGCTGGCCTTGATGCAGTTCGAGGGAAGCAAATTGGTGGATAAAACCATTAAGCCACACGGTGACTGGATTGGCGGATGGCACCTTGGGCCCAGTAACAAGATTGTGGCGCAAGGCGATTTCAACGGAGATCAGATCGAGGATTTTGTCATCAAGAGTAGCTGGGGGCTGGGCGTTTTTTCGCATAACGGAGATTACTTTACGGCACTAATGGTTAAACCCAATGGCACCCGATTTGGCGGGTGGAACTACCAGTCTCGCGACAACCGGATCGTTGGAGTCGGCGACTTTGACCGCGACGGAAAAGACGATTTGGTGATTACCAGCGGCTGGGGTATTGGTATCCTCACGCTCCGGGGTAATACTATGACCAGCTTGGTGGTTAAACCCAACGGCACTCGCTTTGGCGGGTGGAACTTCAACAGCCGCCAGAATACAATCAGGGCAATCGATGATTTTACTGGTGATGGAGCGGCAGATCTATTAGTCACCAGTGGTTGGGGGATCGGTGTGCTGAAACTACAAGGAAGTTCCTTGACGGGGGCGGTGGTTAAACCTAATGGTACCCGTTTCGGAGGATGGAACTACCAGACGCGGGACAACCGAATTCCCGCTATCGGAGATTTCAACGGTGATGGCAAAGCGGACATTGTTGTCGCTAGTGGTTGGGGACTCGGTATCCTGACTGTTAATGGTGCCAGCTTGTCTGCCCTAATGGTCAAGCCGGCAGGCACGCGCTTCGGTGGCTGGAACTACGCTGCCAATAATAAAATCCGACAAGCCGGTGATTTTGACGGCGATGGAAAAGATGAACTCATTGTTACCAGTGGCTGGGGGATCGGGATGCTCAAGCTGAATGGCTCAACGTTAACGGCGCCGGTGGTCAAACCGAATGGAACGCGCTTTGGCGGGTGGAACTACCAGTCTTCCGGGACTACCTTTGCGGTGGCCGGCGACGTTAATGGTGATCGTCGGGATGACTTGATCATTTCCAGCAATTGGGGTGTCGGTATACTATCTCACAGGAGTAGTTCCTTTGTCGCTCTGGACATGAAACCCTTCAATGGGTTGTTTGGCAGCTGGCCCCTGCAACGCACGGATGACTTCCGCAGGGTAGGTAAATTTTCCCGCAATAGCCGGGGCAACCTGATCTTTATGGCAGGGCGTTAAGGCAACTAATGTAAATGCCTCGCCGGAGCTCTACGTTCTGGCGAGGCATTCTATTACCTGTAATAGCTTCTGGGCGCGAACGCAGGAGCAAAGTCAAGGGGCGAAGTTCAATGCTAAAAATGCTGTTTACAACGCTCCGTTTTCGCTAAGGTGTTACCCTGAGGCACCCGCTCGGACCAATACCTTTTGTAATTTGTATGGTCTGGACATTTAGCCTAGCTTGAAGTAAATGATTGACCGATGAATACAACAATTAAGCACTATCGTTTTTATGATGCCAAGCGAGGTATGCTTGCAGTAGCAGTGCTTCATTTTCTTCTCGGCATAATGCTGTGGTTTTCAGTTGGCAATCCTGAAATGCCATCTATTAGGCCTTATTTCTGCCTATTCGTAGCTATTAGCTGCTATCTTATTTATAAATATTATAACTGGTCAGACAATCGATATAATATCCTTTGTTTGCTTGGCTATGGTTTAGTCTTGGTGGGCGAGTGGCAGTGGCTGGGGATCCCCGAGTCGATAGTTAAGTCTCCTGTGGGTATTGAGGAGAGCAAGGGCTTTCTGGTTGATATCGTCTTTAACTTGCTGCCTTTCGTCTACGTTGGGTTGCGTGTGATGGGGGCTGTGTTCCTCATCCAAATCATCCGTACCGCTCATAGTATTTCCCGTGACCTCAACTCCCCTTCTCCTTAACCCGGTAGCTGCTGCAACCTGGCATAGTCCTTGCTGCGTTAAGGTGCAAACCCCTTAACCTCATGCGCTACGCTATTTCTGATATTCATGGGTGTCCGCAAACCTTGAAACGGGCATTGGAACTTGTCGATTTTTCTCACGAAGACGAACTCTTTCTCCTCGGAGACTACATAGATCGTGGCCCTGACAGCCAGGGGGTTATTGATTTCATCTGGGAGCTGCAGGCAGATGGTCATCAGGTGGTATGTCTGCGTGGTAACCACGAGGAAATGCTGCTGGAATTTGCGGAGGGAAAACGGATGCTGTACGACTGGCGCCCGGAACGTTCGATGCATGATAAGGTCATCGATTGGATGCAGGGCTTGCCCTTTTATCACGAAATACCAGGCTATTTACTCGTCCATGCCGGGCTCAATTTCCGGGCCGAAGACCCGCTGGCGGATAAGCAGGCAATGCTGTGGATTCGTTATTTCCAGGAGGACATCGACCTCGACTGGCTAGGTGACCGCATTGTTGTTCACGGTCATACCCCGGCTACCGCGTCGCAGATTGAGGCGGATATCCGTTTTATGTCCATGAATAAATGCTGCTGCATCGATTCGGGCTGTGCTTTCACGAAGCAAGGCTTGGGTTACCTGACCGTACTCAACCTTGATACCCTGGAGGCCCGGCAGTTGAAAAGGGTAGATCAATACCCGATCAAGGATCGGTTCTATTAAATCAGTTAGGCCGCAGCATCGAACCGCGTTAACCTTTCCTGCCAGTAGGCAAGTACCTCCAGTTCATACTCCAAATCGGCAGGTTCGATAGCTGCCGTCCATTCAATGCCACCCTCGGCGTAGCGACGGTGCGCGTGCGTAGCATGGATGTTACGAGCGCGTTCGATGTAGTACTCCAGGAATGTAATGACCGCCGAAGTCTGCTGCCGGTCTAAGGTGGCGTGACAGCCTTCCTGACGCTCCCGGCCAGCACTTTCTTCCCGGCGTAAAACCCAAATGGCATCAAGATTAGTACCGGGCTGCCTGACCTCCAGCAGCAAGAGCGCAGGCAGGTAATGGCGCCAGCCTTCGGGGCGCAAGTAGCTGAAAGCAGCGCTACAATCCAGTAGTTGCTCCGGAGTTAATTCGTACCACTTACGACCGGAAAGTTGGGCCGTGGAAAAGGTCGGGTTGCCATAGTCATCATCAGTCTGGGCGGCATAGATATCGTAGCCGTCCGCAGGGAAAGGCGCATCGAGGAAGGCGTCGTGAATTTGTTGCTCTAGGTCTGAAAGTGGCATAGCTTGCTATTTTAAGCGGATACTATTCCTTTATGGCAGTTAACACCCCGTTCGTTGCACAAGACAGGCATTAAAGCATAAGTTCTCACAACCCTGTTACAATTGCAACCTTGCAACCCCTGCAACAATTTCAACCCTGCAACAATTGGAACCCTTGCAACACCTACAACCCTACAACGCCTGCAAAATGTCGTACTGCGCCAGCAGGTATTTCCGGCCGCTCCGGTCAGTGGTGACGACTGCCGGGTTCTCCTTGGTCAGTTTTTTGCCGAGGTCGGAGAGGGTCATCTCCGTATTCACTTCGGGGAAGGGTGCGCGCATGATGTCTCCCACAGAACGCTCTGCGTTCTCCATCGGATTAGCCAGGAGGAAGTTCAGAACATCCGTTTCGAGAATAGATCCTACTACCTCACTTTCACCCTTAACGACCGGCATCTGACTGAAGTCGTGCTCCTTCATCAGTTTCAGGGCTTCGCGTACGGTTGCGTCAGCAGAAATGGTAGAAAAAGCGCTGTCTTTTTTCTGGGCAATCAGGTCCCGGACTTTCAGTTCGGTGTCGAGAAAACCGCGGTCGCGCATCCAGTCATCGTTGTAAACTTTAGCGATGTACCGGCTGCCGTGGTCGTGGATGACAACAACGACCAGGTCATCTTCGGTAAGCTGGTCTTTCAGCTGCAGCAGTCCGGCTACTGCTGAACCAGCGGAGTAACCGAGGAGCAGTCCCTCCTCGCGCGCCAAACGGCGCGCCATGACGGCTCCGTCTTTGTCCGTTACCTTCTCGAAATGATCGATGACGTCAAAGTCAACGTTCTTGGGCAGGATGTCCTCTCCGATACCCTCAGTGATGTAGGGGTAGATCTCGTTTTCGTCAAGCTCTCCGGTTTCGTGGTACTTTTTGAATACGGAAC
>CAZTTF010000109.1:0-19771 GCA_964616365.1 uncultured Lewinella sp.
TCGTCGTGCTCAATGGGGAACAACACGAAACGTCCCTCGTTTTCTTCGAGAATAGGTTCAATTTTGGCATTCATAATGGAAAAGGAATACTGTAAGAGATGAAATAAAAAGGGTTAATGCACTGGTATCAGTAAGTGGTTGTAAAAAGCCGTCGGTTCCCTGCTTGCTTCATAGCACGCTGCTAGCGGAAGTCAAGGATAGTCGTTAAACCGAGGTCGTAATTTGGTGGCAGCCGTCAGCCTGGAAAAGGCCATCAGGCTTACTAAGGCGGCACCCAGAGTAGATGAGGATGCCGCCTTAGCCTAAGTGGTATCAGTAAATTAGAAGCGCGATAAAAAACTTAAAAATTGTTGTTTTCTCTCGTGCAGTAGCTAAGGTAAAGTAAAGATTAAGAGATATTGCCTTTATTTTTCCACACCTGTGGAAATTAATTTATACCAAACTGAAAACCAGTGAATTAACACATTTATGATATTTATCAACAATGTGGATAAAGTTATCAACATGTGGAAAACTCATCATCCAAGTGGAAAACTACGCTGAAACATGGAAACCGCAGGTGCCTCCTGATGAGTAAACGGTGCTTTTTAAACAGGGAGCGGCGACTTCAAACATCGCCCTCTTCCAACACACTTGCCTAATTATGAGACGGTAACGCCCTCTCCTACCTCTTCGGAACCGGAGAAAGGTTGAATAGAATAATCCCAGCGCTCCACTTGCCGGGATGGTCCGACCATTCATAAATTTCTCTTCTTCGATCAATCTGTCAGTTTTTGCCATGACGTCCTGACAATGTGACGATCCATCAGCATGGCCCGACATTTGCTCCCCCCTATACGATGTTCAAAAATGTATTCAACATGTCAAAGAAGAAAGCAAAAGATCCAATCGTGGATGATGAACTCCTGGAGAACGCTGGGGCGGAGCCGGAAGAGCAGACACTAGGCGATGAAATCGAAGCTGAAATTGATGCCCACGCTGAAGAGTCTGCCGCTGAAGAATCAGCTACTGTAATCGCTAGGCTGGAAGAGCAGTTGGCGGAAAAGGACGATCGCCACCTGCGCTTACACGCTGAGTTTGAAAATTACAAACGCCGTCTCCAGCGCGAGAAGCTGGAACTGATGGACACTGCCGGTAAGAAAACCATGCTTTCCTTACTTCCGGTGCTGGATGATTTCGACCGCGCCGCAAAGCAAGCTGAAAGCGACGAAGGCACCAAGCAGGTTTGGGACGGAGGCGTTGGATTAATTGTAAAGAAGCTATATAAATCCCTCGAAGGTCAGGGGTTGAAACAAATGACGTCAACCGGAGAAGATTTTAACGCCGACCTACACGAAGCCATCACCGAGATTCCAAGTCCGGACATGGCCGGAAAGGTGGTGGATACCGTTGAAAAAGGTTACACCCTGAACGGAAAAATTATTCGCTTCGCTAAAGTCGTTGTCGGTAAATAAGTGAGGGGTGAACAACGGCCAGCGACACCTGCAGGCCCTGCAACCTTTCACTACAAATAAAGCTATCCTAAATGGCTAAAAGAGATTATTACGAAGTACTCGGTGTTGACAAAGGTGCCGATGAAAACACGCTGAAAAAGGCCTACCGTAAGCTGGCCATGAAATACCACCCGGATCGTAATCCGGATGATAAGGAAGCGGAGGAAAAATTCAAGGAAGCTGCCGAGGCTTACGATGTCTTGAACGATGCACAGAAGCGGGCGCAATACGACCGCTTCGGGCATGCAGGCATGGGTCAACAAGGTGGCTTTAGCGGCGCCGGTGGCATGACCATGGAAGACATCATGGCCCAGTTCGGGGGGATGTTCGGCGGCGGAGGAGGTGACTTCTTCGGCGGCGGTGCCCGCCGCCAATCCCGCGGAGAACGAGGCTCCAACCTGAGAATCAAGGTGAGCCTTTCCCTCGAGGAAATTGCAACTGGTGTTACTAAACGCATCAAGGTCAAGCGCCAGAAAAAGTGTAGCACTTGTAGCGGTAGCGGTGCCAAAGACGCCAGCGACGTGGCCACCTGTAAAACCTGTGGAGGTGCAGGTGTAGTCCGTCAGGTTCGATCTACTTTCCTCGGCCAGATGGCCACCACCACCACCTGCCCCACCTGTAACGGAGCCGGCACTACCATTAAGGCCTCATGTAGCAATTGCCGCGGAGACGGACGTGTCTACGATGAAGATACCATCGAGGTAAAAATCCCCGCTGGCGTTGAAGAAGGTCAACAGCTCAGCATGCGCGGTAGCGGAAATGCCGGACGGCGGGGTGGCCCCGCCGGTGACCTGTTGATCAACATCGCCGAGAAACCACACGAGCATCTGCAACGCGATGGCCAGAAGGTTATCTACGACCTCTTCCTGAACTTTGCCGATGCAGCCCTGGGAACTTCCGTTGAAGTACCTACCATTACCGGAAAGGTCAAAATCAAAATCCCTGCAGGGACCCAATCCGGAAAAATTTTCCGCCTCCGCGGAAAAGGGCTACCGGAATTGCAAGGCTACAGCACCGGAGACCAGCTCATTCACGTCAACCTGTACACGCCCAAAAAGCTTTCGCAGGAAGAAACCGAAATGCTCGAGAAACTCCGGGACTCCGAAAACTTTAAACCGCAGCTGCAAAAAGGTGAAAAAGGCTTCTTCGAACGCATGAAGGAATACTTTAATTAGTACGTTAGTTCGTTAGACTGATTGTAGGTTAGACCGTTGGACCGTTACTTGGTTAACTGGTGAGACGAAGTTGATCCGGAACACTAACACCCCAAAAGTCCATAGGCCTTAAATATTCTTGCATGCGTATTCTGTTTTTACTAGCTCCACTACTCCTGCTCACCGCCTGTGGGCCCGAGGTCATTTACGAACAGGAAACAAAGCTTCCAGAATCTGGCTGGTCTTATGCAGACAGCACTACTTTCACCTATACCATAGAGGATACTGAGCAGGCTTATGACCTGATACTCGATCTTCAACATAATGTAGACTTCCCTTATCAGAATTTTTACGTGAAGTTTCACGCTACTTTCCCCTCCGGGAAAAGCCAGACGGAACAACTTTCCCTCCAGCTTGCCGGAGCATTTGGCATCTGGAAGGGCGATTGTTCCGGAGAGCGTTGTTCACTGAGTATACCGTTCATGGAAAATACCCGTTATACCCAAGCGGGCGAATACGCCATTACCTTTACCCAGCACTCACGTGATGAACCCCTACCCTCCCTGGAACAAATAGGTTTCAAAGTACTGGTTCACGAACAATAAAACCTTCCAACACCACCACAGTATGGCACTCATCGTTCCCGTTCGCGGCAATACTCCTAGTCACGGAGACAACTGTTTCCTGGCCGAAAACGCCACCTTGATCGGAGAAGTCACACTCGGCGACGATTGCTCGGTATGGTATACTGCTGTCGTCCGTGGAGATGTCAACAGCATCATCTGCGGCGATCGCGTAAATATTCAGGATGGTGCCGTCATCCACGGCACTTACGAACGCGCGGCAACAACTATTGGTAACGATGTAAGTATTGGTCACCGAGCCATCGTCCACGGATGCACCATCCATGATAGTGTCCTGATTGGCATGGGTGCTATTGTGATGGACAATGCCGTCGTAGAAAGCAACGTCATCATTGGGGCTGGTGCGGTAGTCCCGGCCAACATGCGTTGCGAAGCCAATTCCGTCTACGCAGGGATCCCGGCGAAGAAGATCAAGGACCTTGACCCCGCCCAACGGGCGGACACCATTGAACGTATTGCAGGGGCATACCTAAAGTATGCAAGTTGGTTTAAGGAGTAGCAATCATTGCTAATATCTCCTCCACTTTCAGATTTCCGGCATTCCCGGTCCCCGATAAAATCTGGTCTGCTAAGTCTCGCTTCTCAGCGTGCAGTGCAATGATTTGCTCTTCGATAGTTCCCTGACTGACAAAACGATACACAGTAACCGGGTGCTGCTGACCAATACGATGCGCGCGGTCACTTGCCTGGTCCTCGGCAGCAGGATTCCACCAGGGATCCAGGTGCAAGACGTAGTCAGCAGCCGTCAGGTTAAGCCCCGTACCACCAGCTTTAAGGCTAATGAGGAACACCTCTCCCTCTCCTTCCTGAAAAGCGTTGACACTTACTTCCCGCTGTTTTCCGGGCGTACTCCCGTCCAGATACTGGTATGCAATCCCCTGCCCTTTCACCCAGTTTTCGACAATCTTAAGGTGCTTAACAAACTGGCTAAAAACCAGAGCCTTGTGCCCACCCTCCAGGATTTCCAGGAGGGTAGCTCCAACAAGCTCCAGCTTGGCGGAGCCAAGCCTGCTGTTCGGACGCACCAGCCGGGGGTGGCACGCCGCTTGGCGGAGCTTCGTCAACTGGGCAAGGACCGTAAAACGGGCAGACTGCTCGTCTGCTTGCGCAATTTGCTCCACGGCCTGCCGGCGCATGGCTTCGTACAAAGCCTTTTCTTCTTCACTAAGGTTAACTTCCAACAGCACCTCCGTTTTCGGGGGCAACTCGGTCAGGACCTGGTCTTTTCGCCGTCGGAGGATAAAGGGCTGCACCAGCTTTTTGAGGACCAAACGGCGTTCCTCATCGCCATCCCGGGCGATGGGTTTGTTGTATTTCTCATTGAAGGAAGCCTTACTGCTTAGTAGTCCCGGGTTGAGAAAGCGGAAGAGGCTCCATAATTCTCCCAGGTGGTTTTCAATTGGCGTACCGGTGGTGGCCAGTTTGAAATCGCCCTGTAAGTCCTGGACAATTTTAGCGCGCTTCGTCGCGGCGTTCTTGATGGCCTGCGCTTCGTCCAGAATGATCGTAGACCAGGCCATGGCCTGGAGTTCCTCGCCGATAAAGGGGAGTAGGCCATAGCTGACCAGGGCGAGGTCGCCGGTGCCCAGTTGGGGAAGAAGAGCAGTGTCTGCCCTACTGGCAATCAGTACCGGGATTAAACCCGGGGCAAAACGCTCTGTCTCTCTTCTCCAATTTCGGGTTACGGAGGCAGGAGCAATCACTAAGGCCGGGCCTTCGGCCGCCCTTGCCGACAATACCGCTAAAGCCTGGACTGTTTTGCCTAATCCCATGTCATCAGCCAGACAACCTCCAACCCCCCAGGCAGCCAACCGCATCATCCAGCGAAAGCCCTCTTTTTGGTAATCCCGCAATTCGGCCCTAAAGTCTTTGGGTAGGCGAGGCCGGATGTTTTTCGCCGCCCGTATCCTCTCCAGACTTTCCGTCCAGGCCAGGTCGAATTCGAGATCATCCAATCCCTCGGTCACCTGCTCGAAAGCGCCCGCCGCCAGGCCGGGCAATTGCAGTTTTTTACCCTTACGGTGTAAAAGCCCCTCCATCTCCAGAATACGATCGCGCAACTCGTCGGTTAAAGCGACGAATTCCCCTTCTGCTAATTCCACGAAGGGGTTATCATTGATCCGTAGGTGTTCAAAGATGGCTTGCAGGCGCAAGACTTTTTCTTCGTCGACGGTCAACTTGCCATCCACTTCAAACCAATCCCGGTTTTTGCCAACACGGATAGCAAGATCGTTAGATCCTACTTCTCCCGTTATTTTCAGTTTTTCGCCCTTCGGGTGCTCAATCGTTACGGTTTGCTCCGCCACCAGTCTCCGGAGTTCCAGCAGAATGCGAAGTGCCGTGGTCGTATCCTCTACTACCCATTCGTACATCTGTTGAGGGGTTCGGGCGAGTGTTGGACAGGCAAGAATGGCCGCAGCAGCTTCTTCTTGCTCCAGTTCCAGATCCCGTTCGAGGACACGTCTTCCGTCCTCCAGTTCAATGACACTTCTGGGAAGTCCGTCTGCAGGCTTAAAGTAAAATGCTTCGTCCGGCAGGGGTTTAACGTACAACTCTATTTTATATCCTTCTCCGAAGGGGAGCAAGTGAAAGCAGGGCTGGGGGTTTCCCGCCATACGCTCCAGGTCCTCGTCAATCAGATCGAAAGATGACTGGACGGCCACCAGGGGGCGTAGGTCTTCCGTCAGGTTTTCTACAACCGGACGCTGATCTGCCGGTACGGTAATACCGTCTCCGATAGCCCAGGCCATCCGGGCCTGGTCATCCGTCAGGTGGTAAATCCGGTAGCGGGTCGGCGTCTCTTTTTTCCACACGTACCCCGCAGCTTCTACCGACGGGTCAAAGCGCAGCAACATGCCTTCTTCCGTATCGGTAATTTGTAACTCCGGTTCTCCTTTAAACAGCTCTATCGGAATACGCTTATCCTCTCCGAGATAAACCCGCGGATGGCCCGTAAGCGCATAAAGCATTCGCCCAAAGTTTACCTGCAGCGCATCATCGTTATAGGTGAGGGAGCTGGACGGCCGGCGGCCGTCCCGTGTTTCCAGTCCTGCAATGGCCTCCGTATCGGCAGCGTGCATGGCGTCGGGATGTTTGGGAGCAAGTAATTCGTACCACTTAAGCTTTCTTCCTTTAGACCATCCACGTTTCCCCTGCTTTTGTTCTTTACAGTAAATTTCTGCAGTGTCAAAATCAACGATCCAGATCGTCCGGAAGGCCGGCGTATGCTCCTCCACAGCACGTTGTTTTACCGGTGCCTGCAGTTGCCGGAGTGCATATTCCCAAGTTGGCCGCACGGGCAACATACTCAGTACCTTCCCCCCCGCTTGCTTTTGCGTAGCTACCTCCTTTGGCACCTGCGCGCCGCCGCCCTCATCTGAAGAATAAAGATTACTCTCGGAAAGGGTAATTTGCCTCCGGGGAAAAAGCGTACGCAGTACCGCAATCACCTCCTCTTCGAGGAATGGTGTGTATTGCAGCGCTCCGGTATCCAATTGTTCATAAATTGGATCGACCCAAGATTTGCGCAACTTAATGCCCATCCAGGCAGCCACACAAAGTACGACCAACCAATCTATCGGGTGCTCAATTTCTTCCTGGAACTGTTCAAACAAAATTTCTTCAGCGCTCTCCGCATCTTCATTGAGAAACAGCCCTAAAGCTATTGTTGCATTCACCGCAGCGAAATGGTCGCTAATTCTAAAATGAAAGGTTGCAGCCTTGAGGTCTGCAGCACTTATCCGTTGCTCACGATATCCCAGCATCAGTTTGAACAGGTCAACAATCCCAACGATGTCTTCCTGATCATGTGCAGGGTGCTGTTCGAAACAGGCAAGCGCATCTTCCCATGCTCCGTTTTGAAGTGCAATAAGCCCTTGTACGCCCGGAAAGGGCGCAAACAGAGTCGGTCTTTCCCGAAAAAAGTGCATCCCCATGAATGCAATACTGCTTACCTCCTCCCTAAAATCGGTGGCATCCGGCCGTTGAAATAAGGGTTCCATCAAGGAAAGCAATTCCTGTGGAAGGGTCTCCGTCCAGTGTCTGGTGGAGAGTTGGTGGTCGCAGAGGGCTGACCACTGGAAATAGGGCGGGCGCTTTTTCCAGAACGACCAGTCCACCGTTCTAATAATTCGATTAATCCTTGACCGCCCTGATTGCTGACTGAATTGTTCGTAAATCAGGGTCTGGGACAGTTCCCGGTATAGTTGATCAAAATCCTGGCTTTTCCCGAGCAAAATCTTGTGGATACAACGCTGAGTAACATCCTCATAGTCTCTGCGCCAGTGCCGAATGGGTTGCCCCCGCTCAGGATATTCCTGATGCTGGCGCGCTATTTCCACCAGGGTGTCCAGGCGATTAACGCCCAGCCCATCTGCGGCAAAAACAGCGGTATCCAGCCAGGTTGATTCCAGGGTGTACCCCCGGTACGTTTCCCGAACAAATCCCCCCGCAACAAGCATTCTGAATTGACGTTGCAATCTGGCCGTACTCCAGCTACCAATTGATGGCTCTCTCAGACTGGCATTACGCAGCATTGACTCAGCGGAATAGAGGTCTGTTTCATTTTTATTCAACACCAGCAACACAATCAGCATTAGCTGTTCGTGACCAAGAACGAGTAACTCTTTCTTGCGTTTTTCGTGTGCAGATAATGGGACTGTAGGAGTCATAAGGCCGTCATAGGGTATCAAAGGTTGTCAGTGACAACTGGCGTTAAATGTACTAAAGAAGGATGACTACCCGGAACCGGTAGCCGGAGGCGGACCGGTTTGCTCCACGCAGCTCACCAGAACGAAATCCTCATATCGCCGAAAATCAAGATCAAACAGCATCTCCACTGCTCCTTTACGCAGGCAGGCAGAAGCTTTCATTTTTAGCGGAGAAAACCCTTCAAAATCAACGAAGAGGTGTTGGCGAAAGTCAATTTCCCGGCGGCCAAAGGCTTTATACATTGCTTCTTTAGCAGACCAGATCAGATGTAGCTGCAGTAGTTCATGTTCGGGGATCAGTTGCTCTTGTTCTCCCGCTCCGACAAACTTGTGCGCCATCCTACGGATGCGGGGAACGATGCGTTGCACGTCTATTCCGCAAGGGTTGGGGTGAGCAATAGCCGCAGCATAATTTACCGTATGGCTGATCGAAACATGGAACAGAGAATCCCGCAGGTGAGGCTTACCGCAGGCATCTTTATAGAGCTCGCCGCGCTCCGCGCGGCCACTCATGAAGTGAAGGAGTATCCTTGCCGCCAGAAATTCCCGGCGTCGTCCTTCTCCCTTCAAGGCTGCCAGCGCAGTTTCCTCAGCTGCAGAAAGGGCAACATTCTCCCGTAGCCAGGATTCGGGTTCAGTGATGTGCCAAAGCCCCCATTCTCCGGGTTCGTGCAAATGTTCGTGTAAGATTACGGCCATGCCGCGAAGATAGTCAAGTAGCAGGTTGTTGCAGGGATGCAGTCGTTGCAGGGTTCCCACGGGAGCTGGAACAATTGCAACTTTGCAACGACTGCAACTTCTTTAGCTTTCCTAAGTAAGCTGGAAGACGCCATCCGAGTAGACAGTGTGCCCCCCCCAAGCGTCTGACACATAGGATGAGCCTCCTTAATCCCACCAAAGGTGATCTCGGGAGGACGCATGCTATGTCCAAACGATTCATTTATGGGTTGTTCGAGGTGGCTGCTCATAGTATGCCTTCCCTTGGTTGCGACGCAAGGAGCGTTTTCCAAGGGCTCATACTATGCGTCAGCTTTTAATGCGATTGCTCTGCGGGAGGGTGCAACAAAAAGATGCTTCATCAATTCTATTTCCTATGCTTACCCGTATCTCCGAACGCAGCGGCCACCGCGCTGCAATATATGACCTTGCCCGCTCCCCCGAGGGTTTCTATTCTGCTGCCGCAGACGGTTTCATCGTTCACTGGAATCTGGAAGACGTAGACTTCGGCCAGGTTGTAGCACAGGTTGAAGGGGGGAAGTTCTTGTGTCTGGCCACTCTGGAAGACGGCGGTTTTGTTGCCGGAGCACTGGACGGAGGCGTACACTGGCTTTACCCGGGAGCAGAAGACCGCAACCTCCACATCGCTCAGCACACCAAAGGGGTATTTGCGGCGCTCCGTGTAGGAGACGAGGTATTCACTGGTGGTGGGGACGGCGTTCTGACGCGCTGGAATGCAAAAACCGGACGCACCATCGAAAGTCTACCGGTTAGCGGGAACTCCCTGCGCTCCATTGCCTATTACGACAACCAGGGGGGCATGCTTTTTGTGGGCGCCAGTGATGGTAAGGTCTACCTGATCCCTAAAGACTTCAGTGACATTATAGCAGTACCGGCCAACGAACCCTCCGTGTTCGCGGTTGCTCCCCTACCCGGCCCTCCCCCGGTCACTCACCTCATCAGCGGTGGAAGGGACGCCCAGCTGCGTTTCACGGAGCTCGGGTTTGTCCGCACGCCCAAATACAACACCATTGATGCCCACGTCTCCACCATTAATGATCTGGCTTTCTCCCCTAACGGAAAGTATCTGGCTACTGCTAGTCGGGACAAAACGGTTAAACTCTGGGACGCTGAAACTTTCACCCTGCTGAAAGTAGCCGAAGTTGTTCGTGACCGTGGCCACGTCAACTCGGTCAACACCCTTCTTTGGATCAACGATGAGCTCCTGCTCACGGCCGGAGATGACCGGCGTATCTTAAGCTGGAAAGTCGGGTAATCTGCTTCCCAAGCGTGAGGCTTAGCCATCCTGGCCAGGCATATTCCAGGTAAAGAGATCAAATGTGCTATGAATCTGATCATTTAGTCAATTAGGTTTTAGTCTGTTAACCGGACATGACCGTCTAACAGATTAAAAGTCTAATTGACTAAAAGATCAACAGACTAAACCCCTCTCGGGAACTGTAATCCCCTTAGGTTGGCTTCTTCATTTCCCGCATCAGGCCTTCCTGTACTACGCTAGCTACTAGCTTGCCGTCTTCGCTAAAAATATGTCCACGGGTGAAGCCGCGGGCGCCGCTGGCGGAGGGGCTGTCAATACTGTATAGTAGCCACTCATCAGCTTTGAAGGGCCGGTGGAACCACATGGCGTGGTCCAGACTGGCAATCTGCAGGTTACGGTGATCAATGGCTTTTCCGTGTGGGAAGAGCGCCGTAGTCAACAGGTTATAATCGCTGGCGTAGGCGAGCACGAGTTCATTTTCCCGGCGGGTCGCTGGCATCTCCCCCTTGGTGCGTAGCCAGACATTCCTTACCGGCTCGTATTTCTCGGCGGCAAAAGGATTCAGGAACTCTACCGGCTTGAACTCAATGGGGCGTTTGATGCTCAGGATTTTCTGGATGTTCTTTGGCAGTTGGTCCCCAAACTGCTTGGCCATATCATCATAGCTAGGCAATTCCGTATGGGAGAGAACTTCGGGCATCTGGCTTTGGTGGTCAAAGCCGGGTTGATCTTTTTGGAAGCTCGCCGTCAGATGAAAGATCGCCGCCCCTTTCTGGATTGCCTTTACGGCACGGGTGGTAAAACTACCACCGTCACGAATGCGATCTACTTCAAAAATGATCGGGATGTCGAGGTCACCAGGCAGGACAAAATAGCCATGAAAGGAGTGGACGTAGCGGTCTTCCGGCACCGTCTTCATGGCAGCGCTGAGCGCCTGCGCCATTACCTGGCCACCAAATACACGGGGGCTGCCCACTGTACGGGAGGCACCACGGAAGAGGTTAACTTCAAGGCGTTCAAGATCAAGGAGAGATAGTAGTTCAGATACGTGTTTCATATTGGTTACCGTTGTGGCGCGGGTTGTGGGTTGGAAACGTTACAAAGAGAGCAAGGTTGACTCCGTGAGAATTGAACTTCCATCCCGCTAAGACAGTAGCCGCATGCACTGCCTGCACTCCTACCTCACCTTGCACCAGCGGCCGCGCCCGGAAAAGCGGCAAATAAGGGCGCGGACGCAGGTGCAGGGGGAGTGCCACAAGAATCGGTGTTAAATACTGCTATTGGCGTTAGCCCAGACATAAAGCTCTGGCTTTTCTTCAGGGGCTAAAATCCAGGGTGTCGAGAACTTCCACGTGGACTCATCTGTTACTTACGCCCAGACAATAATTCCTACTTGACCCCGAATCTACCCACCGGAGCCCATTCGCTCCTCATTGCGCTCAATACGCCAGCTCCTAATGGCCTCACCGGCATCCCCGTCCTCCTTTGGGGGCGACCCGGCGTTGGTAAATCCAGCTTTATCGAAGGGCTTTCCACCGATGAATTGAAGGTACTTACCATCATTGCCTCCATTCATGACCCTACGGACTTTTCGGGGCTTCCCATCCACGAAAATGGTGCCGTAAGTTATGCTGCCCCCTCCTGGATCGCTGATTTTAAAGACCGCCAGGAAGGTATTCTCTTCCTTGACGAGCTCAGTACCTGCCCGCCCGCCGTTCAGGCCGCGCTGCTGCGCGTCGTTTTTGAACGTCGTGTCGGCTTTACGCCCCTGCCCGACAATGTGCGTATTGTTGCCGCTGCCAACCCGCCCGATCTGATGGTCGGAGGATGGGAGCTCAGCCCTCCTATGCGCAACCGCTTTGTGCACCTTGACTGGGATATACGCCCCGAACTTTTCACCAATGCCTTACTCGATGGCTGGCAGCAGGCAAGTCTCCCTACGATTGAGCCTGCAGAGCATGCGCGGGTACTCCCCGACTGGAAGATCAGAATCTCGGCTTTTCTCAAAGTGAGCCCCGAACTGCTCCACGGAGACCCCGGTAAGGAAAAGTATGGCTACGCTTCGCCGCGTAGCTGGGAGTACGCCGCCCACCTGCTGGCCAGCTGCGACTTGCTGGGCCTGCCGGCGGATCTTGACCTGCTTCGCGGCTGCCTAGGAGAAGGCACAGCGATAGCCCTTGCGGAATACCTCGACAACCTCAAGATGCCAGACCCGCTGGAAGTGCTTAACGAGCAGACCACCGTGAACTTGCCAGAATTGAACGACGGTGAAGTCTATGTGCTCTTCGCTGGTATGGAGCGGATACTGCTCAATCAGGATTTTGCCGACGATTTTCTCCCCCAGGCAGCGACCTTCATGCGGCTCACTGAGGCATTAACGCAGGCAGGACGCCGTGACGTAGTATTCGTATCGCTCCGCCGGCTGGCCAAGGCCGGCTTCCTGACCCGCATCCTGGTCGAAACGCAAACCAAAGCTCCCCAGCAGTACGGGGAGACCATGGAAAACATCACCCGCCTTTTCAGTGATGAGGGGCTAGCTGAATTCATCGATGTCCTCACTTGATCCAAAGGCTGATTTGCGCCTGGCGCGGGCATTCGCGGCCAAGCACCTACCCTGGTTTGCGCCTGCGCTCTACCGGTGTAACATCGTATTGAACCAGCAAGTCTCCGTTGCTGCCATCGACCCGCATTACAACGTGTACTGGAACCCCGAGGTGGTCAACCTCATTACCAGTTCGACGGCTAGCCGGACACGCCAGCTCGAAGAGCTGGCCTTCATCTGGGTACACGAAATCAGCCACAACCTGCGGGACCACAATGCACGCCGGCAAGACATTGGCGGAGAACCCACCCGCTGGAATTGCTGTGCTGACCTGGAGATCAACGATGCTGACTGGGAAGGCACCCGCCACCCTACGCTGTTCCCGCCCATTGTTCCGGAGACCTTTAAAGTCCAGGAAGGGCAATTGGCCGAGTGGTACTACCGACAAGAGGAAGTAAAACTACCGCCGCAACTCGTACTTGACTGTGGCAGCGGTGCCCACGGCAAAGACCGCCCCTGGGAACTCACCGGAGAAGGGCAACAACTGACCGACACCCAGCGGGAGATCATTCAGCGCAATGTGGCTAAGGAGATGCAGGCAGCACCACCGGGGAAAATTCCCGGCCACTGGCAAGTGTGGATTAACCATACGCTGGAGCCTAAGGTTGACTGGCGCCTGCTGCTGCGGCAGCGGCTCGCTACGGCCATTGCCATAGGCAGTGGTAGCCGGGTGGATTATAGCTATCGGCGGCCGGGCCGCCGGCAGAGCACCTACGACCCTGTGATCATGCCTACCCTTACTGGCACCAACCGTAACCAGCTAGCCGTTGTGGTAGATACTTCAGGAAGTATGTCAGGAGGGCTGCTGGACCAAGCCGTAGCCGAGCTGTTCAATATCCTGCGGGCAGCCCACCAACAGGTGACGCTCATTCCCTGTGACGCGACAGACTATGCGCCCATCCGTCTGGACAATGAGGCCGCTCTGCGGCGCCTCGTCAGCTTACCCGGCGGCGGCGGCACCAATATGATTGGCGGCATTGAGGCCGCCCTGCAACTAAAGCCTACCCCTGACACTGTTCTTGTCCTGACAGATGGCTACACCCCTTATCCGACAGAAACCTACGCCACTCCGGTAATTTTCGGGATTATCGGTAGCGAGCGGAACACCTACAACTGGCCACCCAATCCACCGTGGAGCGAGGACACAGTTGTAAGTATTAATATAGGATAAGGCGTCAGCACTCGTTACATTTACCCGGTAGCCGAATCAATCATTCACCTATGCCCCTTCAGCCTGCAATTATCGTAACCAGCCTCCAGGCTGAAATTGACGGCATACCATTTCAATATGCCGTTAAGGTTGATACCCGGGGCCTGATCAGGGAAGTCCACAGCCACTTTTTTAACTTACCGCCAGCAGCCCGGCAACTCACCGTTGGCTCCACTTTCCGGGAAGCTGATGACCGTATAAAAAACCGGGGGTGGCTTTTTCAATATGAGCTGCTACTCGCCCTCGCGGGCGAGCTTGAGCAACCAACGGAACAGATCGCACTTCTCGCACAGGATATCCAACGACAGCTGAAGCAAGACAATCAAAGCTGGGAAACATTAGCCATTGATTCAGACCGCTTTGATGTCGTCGACTGGTTTAAGTTCGGGATAAAAAAAGGGCAAGCAGCGGGAAGTGATGCAGCGATGGAAAGGTTGGCAACAAGCCTTCGCACCCTTTTGCTGGCAACTACAGCCCCTAGTGCTCAACAACTCAACCTGCACAATGCCGTTAGCTTTTTTGGGTATTACGGAGGTCCGGTAGGGCATGACTTTCTGATACTACTGGTCCCATTTCATCGCAGTAATAACCGGAGAATGCTGCTCGACGCCCTCAAAGGAGAACAGCGGGAAGAAAACAAGCAATTACTGCTTAAGCAGTTGACGTTACCCGATAATGATGACTGGGTCAGCGGAGCATTAACCGGAATCAAACATTACCGTGATCCCGATGTGCTACGCGCAGCAATGTCGCTTTTCTCCAGATTGGAATCGCTTTCGGAAGATGCACGTGCCAACCTGGCCACCTTAGTGGGGGCATTCCCTCCTGACGCTGAGATCATCGCGCTGCTGCATACCATTGTCAGGATGCGTTTGCGACATTCTTCGGGTGCTGCCGCTCAGGTACTGGCTAAAATCCCCGGTCAGCAGAAGATCATGTCAGAAGAAGTGATTCCCGTTTTTGCCACTACCAACAAAACAGAAGTGGAAGGTGCCTTTCCCGTACTGTTAGCCTTAGACGAAGACCACCTGCCCGATGGAGAAACGATTTGGAACATTTTTCTTTCTTCCCTGGCTTTAGGACCAAATCTCAACATCGCTTACAGTATGCCCAGCCTGCTTGGGAAAGTGGAAGTGCCGGACCTTGCGGGCAAACTCCTGGCAGCCCTGAGCCACCCCGCTTTGGGTGTTCGTCGAAGCGCACTAGTGATCATCTCTTGTGACCAGAACTCCCCTAAGGCTAAGCATCGTTACCTGACCATTACTCCGGAGATTGTAAGTAAGGTGTTTCAACTAATTGGAGACAGCGATAACGACGTCAGTAAAGAGGCGGTTCAAGTTGCCTCACAGGTTGAGGCAGGCGACCTGCCCGCAAGCGTTGTCCCGGACCTGGTGCAGCTCTACGAGAAATCTGAAACGCGATTTCACCTGCGCCTTAGCATTCTGGAGGCATTTGATCGGCTGTTTAAGAAAATCCCTTACGATGCTGTCGTTGAGCCTATTTGTCTTGCAGCGCTGGAAAATAAGAATTACAACGTCAGGCTTGCCAGCGTCGTGGTATTACGGAACAGCGATGATCCTGCCGTAGCGCATCGCCTGGAGAAAATGTCTAACGACCCGGAGCATGCCGTCAGATTAGCCGTCAAGGGCGAGCAGGAAAAAATAATGGGGATGGATGCAGATACTTTTTCCAGGTTCATCACCGACGACAAATTCCGCCAACAATTAATGGAGCATATGGAGAAAGAACGGAAACGCCATAAGCTCGCCAAGGATTCTGCGGATAAGGATACTTCCTTCCTAAGCCGCCTGGGTAAATTGTTCCGTGGGAAGTGAACCTTCCCGCCCATTAATGCTTTAGCAGAACCTTGAATCATCGATATACCACTACTGTTACGCTACTGACTCACGCGTTCCCCCTGGACATAGAGGTGGGAAGTAGTGGCCAATTACTATTGGCTAAGGATCGCTTCCGCGACCTGCCAGAACTGGCGCGTCGCCTCACTTTGGGCGACCAGGCTCCTGCCTTTTACCGGGCTCTTGATCTGTATCTTGACTTGCTCAAATACGCCGTCCCCCTTTGGCAGCATGGCTTGTCGGTACCGGAGGTCTTTGCTGAAGTGGCTGTAGCCAGCCCGGTACAACTCCTAAAGACCACAGCCCAACCAACCGGAGATGAATGGGTTGATACCATTCATCGAACCTTCGGCCACCATGGTCCACACTGGTACCATGTTGCTCACGTGGTCGGGCAAATTATGCAGGGCCTCAGTAAGCCAGAAACCGACTGGACGCAAATCGTTTACCTCCTGCAAGCCGGAGGGCCCTTTTTCGCCCCCATCATCATCCGGTTACTACCAGAAGTTACCGATCCCGGCTTGCGGTCGCGGTTGCTCAATGCCCTCCTGTTTTTTCCGACGGAGCACGTGCAGGACATAACCCGGGCCACCTTACCCAAGCTCCCCTACTCCAACTCAGTGGGCACGCTGTCCCTGGTGAGCACACTGCGTCAATTTGACTTTCCTGAATCAAGGCATTTCCGGGAGGGTTTCATCACTTATGCGGTCAAAGAGGCACCGGAGGAGTTACCGGTTACGGGCATTACTGCCGGAGAGCCACGGGTGGTAGCTGCCGCGTGGCGGCAGTTGGGTAGTCAGGAATACACCAACCAGGCAGCGATACGCTACCTCCTGGCCCAGCCGGACACCAATATCGAAAAACTGGTGGCAGCCTGTCGGCAGTGCCGGGACTGGCAAGAGTTACTGGGGCGTTTCCAGCGGGATTTCCGGGCCGCAGGATATACGGGAGCAGAGGTTCCTTCTTTGGACCAATACGTCAGAGACAATCTCGAGCGCTACAAATGGCCTACCGGCGAGCGTCATCACAACCGCATTGACCCTGAGATCAGGCACGCGCTCTTCCAGCAGTCCCTGCAGGCCGGCACCCTGGACTTACTGCACGAGCGACTGGCGGATAAAGACGCGTTTCGCCGGGATTGTGCCGCGATGCATCTGGCAGCTTACTGCCAGCTGCCACGGATATATACGCGCAAAACCGAAGCAGGACAATTGGAAAGCTACTTTGGCGAGCCACCAGCCCAGCGGGCGCCGCTGGCGGCCGAGACGGTTGCCCGGCTACTATCACTTACGGTGGACGACCACCGGGTGACTGCTTATCATTTTGCCGCCAGAGCCATCAGTCAGCTGGCCATTGACCCCGTTCACGGAGCTGGCATCACGGACTATTTGCTGGAGCGGGCCCGGGAGAACGCTCAGGGCACTGACCTTGTCTTTTGCACCTACCTCTTGCTGCCTACCTACCACTTGCAACCAGCAAAAGAAAAAATAAGGGCGTTACTACCCGAGGCAATTGCGGAACTGACCGGGCGGCCCCGGGCGGCCTTTGGGCGGCTGCTTGTCCAGCTGTTCGACCCCTCCTTAACGCACGCCTTTTTACAAAAAATTGCCCCTTCCCAAGCCCATGAGACCTACGCCATGTTTGAAGAACTGGCACAGGCGGTCAATCTGCTGGAAGACCGGACCAAGGAAGTCCCCCTGGCGGTTTTTCATCCCGCTTTTAAACAAGTGGGCGCGGACGCAGGTGCATAGAAGAGGTATAAAGCGTGCGTAACCGAAGACTTACGGGCATGGTCATAGCTGGCGGTAACCGCACGCTGCCCTTCATCACTACCCTGCACCTGCGGCCGCGCCCGCTTAAAGCATAGTGCAGTCACCAGAAAATCAGGGTTTGACTTTTAAAAATTTGGTCTCAAACAATTAAACCAGCGCCAGCACATCTATCTTCGCGGTTGCATTGTTGCCCTGACAACCATTCAACCAAATATCGGGTGTGGAGCCACCACCTTCGCACCGAAAATGAGCCCGAACCGGCTCTTAAGAAAAACCAAGATCATGTCTACCACCACGAATACTGTTTACATCTGCGCTGCCGTCCGGACTCCTATCGGTTCCTTCGGAGGAATGTTCGCAAAACTATCTGCTCCGACCCTCGGCACCGCGGCCATCAAAGGCGCGCTGGAGAAAGCGGGGGTTGCTCCGGATCAGGTAGACGAAGTACTCATGGGCAATGTTTGTTCTGCTAACCTCGGTCAGGCTCCTGCCCGCCAGGCAGCACTGGGTGCTGGCATTCCTGACAGCGTCCCCTGTACCACCGTCAATAAAGTATGCTCCTCGGGCATGAAGACCGTAATGTTTGGCGCCCAGTCCATCATGCTCGGTCACAACGACATCGTTGTAGCCGGCGGTATGGAATCGATGTCCAACATCCCCTACTACGTGCCGGATGCACGCTGGGGCAGTAAGTTTGGCGACCGCAAACTGGTAGACGGCTTGACGCAAGATGGCCTCACGGATGCTTACGATCAGAAAGCCATGGGAACTTGTGCCGACGCGACTGCGGAAAAATACAGCTTCAGCCGGGCCGAGCAGGATGCCTACGCCATTAACAGTTACCAACGGGCTGCCGCTGCCACAGCAGATGGCACCTTTGGCAATGAGATCGTTCCCGTAGTAGTCCCTCAGCGCCGCGGTGATGACCTCGTGATTACGGAAGACGAAGAGTACAAGAAGGTCAAATTCGAAAAAATTCCGAGCCTGCGCCCGGCATTCAACAAAGAAGGTACCGTAACCGCTGCCAATGCTTCAACGATCAATGATGGCGCCGCAGCACTTGTTCTCGTGTCCGAAGCGAAAATGAAAGCGCTTGGCCTGACGCCAATCGGCAAAATCGTCTCCTTCGCTGACGCGGCGCAAGAGCCTAAGTGGTTTACTACAGCTCCAACCCTGGCAGCGCCGAAGGCGCTGCACCGTGCCGGCCTCGAGATGAAGGATATGGATTACCTCGAAGTCAACGAAGCATTCTCCGTTGTCCCAATGGCTTTTGCCAAAGAACTCGGCATCGAGGGGGATAACATGAACGTACTGGGAGGTGGCGTAAGCCTTGGTCACCCGCTGGGTACCAGCGGCGCCCGAATCATCGTGACGCTGCTTAACGTTCTGCACACAAAGGGCGGAAAGTATGGCCTGGCTACGCTCTGTAATGGCGGCGGTGGCGCTAGTGCGGTGATCGTGGAGAAAGTCTAGGAATAGGGTGTTCCTCAAGGAACCCGGAAATAACCTCTCCCTACAATGTCCATCTGAAGACGCCTTAATTCCTTAGGAATTATTGGCGGAACACCCTAAGTCTGGGGACATAGGATAGCATCAGGCTTAGCCGGTGATTCAATCCTCTGACGATTTAGTGGGTAGTGTCCGAGTGGAATACTCAGCAGGCACTACCCACTACCCGCTCACGACCAGCATCCTACATTACTTCCACCCAATTTGCGGGGGTAAATACTAGCGGCGTCGAAGGTCAGCAGCCTGTCCGCTATTGCTCTGGTGCTGGTCTGGTCATATCCACTTCGGGGACCGGCATTTGCCCGGTCGAATCGGGGGTCCAGTAGGTGCGGCAGCCCCGGTTCGGGTCACAATCCAGGACGCGCTCCAGCTGACCTAACGAGTCGTAGCGGATCAGGCTACCGGTAAAATCTACGCCGGGAGCATAGAATCCACTGAGCTCGGGGGTACCATCGGGATACCACTGCCGGACGGGACCATCAGTATCGTTATTAAGGAAGGTAAGCTCTGCTTTAATGCTACCGTCCGGGTAGTAGGATAGCCATTTGCCGTTCGCTGCTCCTTCGGAGTAATACCCTGTCATAGACAGATTACCCGCCTCGTCAAAGGAACGATACAACCCTTCGTATGCTCCCATGGCGTAATGCTCTTCGGCAATTACCTGACCGTTTTCCGCAAAAACCTTACGCTCGCCGTCCAGTTCTCCATCCCGGTAGTTTTCCTCTACCGACAGGACACCCTGGGGGTCATATTCCCGAAGGTACCCGTTTTTGAGCCCGGTTTCGGGGTCGACCTGATATTCTTTGCGGAAACCGATTTCATCGGT
>CAZTTF010000110.1:0-5111 GCA_964616365.1 uncultured Lewinella sp.
TTCTGGTAGCTACCGGGGTCATCTTCGAGGTACTGTTGAAAATAATCGTCGTCGTAATCCGAGTTACGCTCTTCGGGAGCATTTTCATTGTCTGCCCCACCCTGCATATCAACGTCGCTTGCATCCTGCGGCCGCGCCTCCTCTAACGTCGGGTTTTTCTCCAGCTCCTCCTTGATCCGTGCCTCTAACTCCATCACCGGCAACTGCATCAGTTGCATGAACTGAATCTGTTGCGGGCTTACGGTAGTCCCTAGCGCAGTCTTGATGGTTTGGCCGAGCATCCTGGAGGTGATTTCGCTTAAGCACAACAATTATCGTGCCACGATCAGGTAGTCAACACTCAAAGGGTGATAAGGGTTCGGGGAAAAAGGGATTCCCCGCAACGGACAAGGATGATCGCTCAAGCCATACAAGGCTGCTATTTCAGGAAAAAATCAGGGGTTTTACCCACTTTGAATTTCTCTCCGAAGCCGGAGTTATTCGGGGCGTACTCTCCCTCTACCTTGGTATTGAATCCCTTCTCCGGAATATCCTTCTCCAGTGCCCAGGCGATACCGTTCAGGGCGAGTTTCCGCATATTGTCATCCAGCCAATCATAAGGGTGGCCAAGGGTAGTGAAGAATACGCGCGCACCATTGTAATCATTTGTCCAGGCTACGGGATTGGTGAGCGGGAACTGGTCCAGTCTACCCGCCTCTTCGTGCTTTGAACGCAGGGATGTCCCCGTAAGCAAATGGCGCGTCCTCGGGTTTATTTTCCATTCTCCGCCATCAACGTGATAAAGCCAACTGTAGGCCTTGAAAGGTTGTACGCCATTGAGGATTGAGCTCTCAGCACCTTCCACCAACGATACGCTGGTCAGGGGATCGTGCCCATCGTCGAAATGACCGTGGTGGGTGATCCATTGCTGGCCAAAGACTGCCGTAGGCCAGTCGTTATTCAGGTGTTGTCGCAGGCTATCGTCCTTATACAGGAATGCATGGGTCGTCGTCCGGAACCCCGCCATTGGCTTCCCGCTTTCCGCAAAATCGAGGATGTACTGCGCCTGCTCGTCAGGCAAGGCCCGCCAGCGGGTAAAGAGCACCATCATATCCGCCTTTTCCAGGGCCTCCAGTCCGGGAATATTATCGTTAACGTTGGGATTAACGATACCAGTAGAATCCAACGCAAAGAGTACTTCCGTTGTCGCGCCCAATTCGCGCTCAACCATCCTGGCCAGCATCGGCATCGATTCTTCGGAGCGGTACTCCTCGTCTCCGGTAACGAACACAATATGAGGCGGGCTTACCTTTTCGGGCGCGGCCGCAGGTGCTGTGGGGGAGCTACAGGCGCAGAGTAGGGATAAGGAAGCAAGTAGCAGAAAAGAAAGAAAACGCATGGTGGTGTAGTCTAAGGAGCTTAAAAAAGTGGTGTCTGAGCTAATCGCCGGACCGGTTTTACTTTTTCGAAGCCTGTTCCAGCAATGGTTCCAGGTCTTCAGCTTTGTAATATCCCTTTTGGCCAGAAGCTTCCACCTCAGCCCGGACCCTGGCAACGAAGTCTGCTGATATCACTGAAGAGCGATTGCCAAAAGCATTACGTACGTAGGTCATCACATCCGCCATCTGCTCATCAGTAAACATGTCCTCGTAAGGTGTCATGGGAACCTGACCGGGGAAGTCCCGGCCATTCACCTTGATGGGTCCGATCAAGCCCTTGAGCAATATCTTCGCCAGCACTTCCGGATTGCCTTTAACCCAGCGGGAACCGGCGATCGGCGGAAACCCGGAGGCGTTAAGTCCCTTACCCGTTTTCTGGTGGCAGGTCACGCAAGAGCCATCCTGGTGGTACAAATCCCAGCCTCGCGAGAACTGTTCCAGGTCTTCTCCCTTGAGGTGGTTCACTACGATTTCTGAGCCCTTGCCCTGCTCCAGGCCTTCCCCGGTGAGGAATTTACCCGCAACTTTGAAGGTCTCCTCCATCCAGTCATCAATAGGATGTTGCTGGGCGGTAGCGATCACCATCCGTCCCACATCTTCGGGCATCCAGGTGGCGGCAACAACTGCCGTCATCCGAACACGTCCGTGTTCATCTCCAGCCGCCTGGTCCAGCAACTGCGTTGCGTTGTTCACCCGGTCCATGTTGTAGCGCAGTACGTTGACTCCGCCGGCGCGGACACGATAGTCTTCCGCCGCAAGAACCGCCTCCAGTAAATCCTGATCTACGGCATTCTGCCCCCAGGTTACCCACAGCGCCTCCAACAGGAGACGCTCATAGTCCGGCGCCGTATTGTCCAGGGCCGCAGCCCAATCTTTGACGGCCGGCAAAACCTCCGCTTGGTCGCGTCCCCGTAGCTCCCGGTGCGTACGGTAACGGCTGCGGAACTCCGGTAGCTTAAGGTTGTCAAGTAAGGTCGCCAACGGAGCACCGTCGATGTTTGCTGGTTCCACCAGCGGGCGACCGGGGTAGGTAATGCGGTAAATACGGCCGTGGACGTGGTCGCGCAGCGGATCCCGGGCATTGTGTTGCATGTGACCAACCAACACGTTGTGCCAGTCGGTAATGTAGAGGCTGCCGTCGGGCGCAAACTCGAGGTCTACTGGCCGGAAGTTAGGGTCTGTCCCTCGCAGCAGGTCCTGCCGGAAGCTAAGATCATAACCTGTCCCGCCATCTTCAACGCGGAATTGTTTAGTCCCCAGGAACCCGATCGTATTGTTGTAGATCATGTCTCCCTGCACTTCCTCAGGGAAGTGCCTGCTGGAGACAAACTCCACGCCGGAGGTTGGCCGAACGCGGTGCTCCTCCGGGATGAGGTTCTTCGTCATGGGCGCCTGCACGCCATAATGGTTGCGGATGGTGCTGGGTAGCATCCAGTTTACGGTTGGGCCGGAGGTATGCAGGAAGAAAGGCTGTCCGTAGTTGTTGAAAGCAGTTCCCCAGGGGTTCGGAATAGCAATTTGGGCGAAGCGTTCAAGGTGGCGGCGTTGCGGTTGGAAGCGGTAGAACCCACCGTTGGTAGCCCGTACGGTTCCGTACGGTGTTTCCACATTGGTGTGCAAAAAGATACCCTCACCCATGATGATTGCTCCCGAAGGATCAACCGTAAAAGCACTGGTGGTGTGGTGAGTGTCGTGGTCATCAAAGCCGGACAGCAGGATTTCTTTTTCGTCGTAACGATCATCTCCATCCGTATCCTTTAGCAGCACCAGGTTAGTGCCCTGGGAGACATAGACGCCTTCCGGAGCCAGTTCAAAACCTACCGGTACGTGGAGGTCATCTGCGAAGACCGTTGTTTTGTCGGCCTTGCCGTCGTTGTCGGTATCTTCGATGATGACGAGCTTATCATTCGGCCTGGCATCTCCCGGTTTATAGTGCGGGTAGGTTGGCATACAGGCGACCCACAGGCGCCCTTTGTTGTCAAAGCTCATCTGGCAAGGGTTGGCCAGCTCGGGGAAGTCCTCCTCGGAGGCGAAGACCTCAAACTGGTACCCTGCGGGTACCGTAAAAGAGGCCTTAGCTTCTTTACCGTAGAGGTATTTGGCCGTTCCATCTTCTTCAGTGAGGGTATAATTCGTTTCAACGGGCGGGAGGACTTCGGTGTCGGCATCGGCGGCGGCCAGGTCGTAGTCTTCACCGTTGCGGGTAGCCCAGATGAGGCTATCGCGGTTATGGGTCATCTGGCGGATCTTGCGGATTTCGAAGGGGTAATTATCGGGACCGAAGGGGGTATGCCGGCGCCCGTAAACGTGTACGCCGTTGGGGATTTTGTAGTCGTTTTGCCAGAACCAAAGCTTGTCCATCACCAAAGCATGCACCTGCGTCCGCGCACCTTCATCCGCTTGTCCACCAAAAAGATGATCGGCCAGGTGGTCAGCCAACTTAGCATTACCCTCATCGGATAGCTGCACACCGTCAGTGGTAAGGTCTGCTTTAGCAAACCATTGCTGGCTGGGGCCGAAAAGGTCAATGAAGGGCAGGTTTTTCTCCGTAGCTACCTCACGAATCGCCTCGGCGTACAGTTTGAGGTTAGCATTCTCCAGCGTACCGTCCGGGACATCAAGACGATCCGTAACGTCCGCGTACGCCGTGGGGGACACCAGTGCGATCCGGGGTTCAGAAACCCCGTTATATTCTGACAGCATGGTGTAGTCCACCCAGTCTGACAATTCTGCTTTGAAATTCTCAACTCCTTCCGGGCCGGCAAATGACTCACTCCAGCCAAAGAAGGCCAGGATCACATCAGCTTTAACTTCCTCCAGCCACTCGTCCGGAGAGGGGAAGAAACCCTGCGGATCGGAATCACGCTCCAGGCCTGTCCCTTCGTAGTATTTTTCCGCCCCCGGAAAAGCCCAGGGTTCCATGCGGGCGGAATGTGGCTGAAAGCCGGGCGTATTGCCGGCGTCACAAAGGTTACGGACCGTCAGTCGGTGCTCCGGAAAACGGAGGTGTAACTCCGTTTCGAAATGGCCAAACTCCTGCATCCGAGCACAGAGGTTACCACCCACCAGGGCAATATGATCGTTTTCGGCGAGGGTTAGAACAGGCGTTGGAGCCGGTTCACCACACTGAAAGAAGAGGAAGGATAAGCTTAGTAGTAGGAAGTTGCGCATTAGATCGATGGGTATTCTCCTGACCAATATACCTCAAGTAGCAGGGTTCAGGACACGAAACCCACAGAAAACTTTACAACTATTTCAGAACAGTTTTTCCCTACCGGGCCAGGGCCAGTACGCACGCACCATGAACAATCGATTGCCCTTTGGGGGCAATTAAAAACACTGATACGGCCATCGAATATTGCCTTGTTGCAGTAGAATTACTTACTCAAAAACGCAGCAAGCCGACCGATCATCTCCACGCAACCATCGAGCTGTTCTACCGCAACAAACTCGTTGGCGCGGTGTGCCTGAGCGATGTCGCCTGGGCCGCAAATAACTGCCGGAAAGCCTGCATTACTAAATTGGCCTGCCTCGGCGGCGTAGGCCACCGTCCCCGTTGTATGATTGCCCGAGATCTTTTTGACCAGATCAACGATCGGTGCCGTTTCAGCGGTATCAAGGGCGGGAACCGCAGGGTGCATTGGGACGTGGGTAATGGTAAAGTCGGAGAACACCTCCCGGCGCTGCTCCACG
>CAZTTF010000111.1:0-10701 GCA_964616365.1 uncultured Lewinella sp.
TACCAGGGTATCTAATCCTGTTCGCTCCCCACGCTTTCGTGCCTCAGTGTCAATACAGGGCCAGTTTGCTGCCTTCGCAATCGGTGTTCTATGGCATATCTACGCATTTCACCGCTACATGCCACATTCCGCATACCTCAACCTGATTCAAGACCAACAGTATCAAAGGCAGTTCCGTCGTTAAGCGACGGGCTTTCACCTCTGACTTATTGGTCCACCTACGCACCCTTTAAACCCAGTGATTCCGGATAACGCTTGCACCCTCCGTATTACCGCGGCTGCTGGCACGGAGTTAGCCGGTGCTTATTCTTATAATAACGTCAGCTGAGGATAAATCCCCAGGTTTCATCTTATACAAAAGCAGTTTACAACGCGTAGCGCCGTCATCCTGCACGCGGGATGGCTGGATCAGAGTTGCCTCCATTGTCCAATATTCCTTACTGCTGCCTCCCGTAGGAGTCGGGTCCGTGTCTCAGTACCCGTGTGGGGGATCACGCTCTCACGCCCCCTAAATATCATCGCCTTGGTGAGCCGTTACCTCACCAACTAGCTAATATTACGCACGCTCATCTTTCACCGCCTGAGCTTTACTCTTAGTGCCATGCGACACCAGAGACCATGAGGTATTAATCCCAGTTTCCCGGGGCTATCCCTCTGTGAAAGGTAGATTGCGTACGCGTTACTCACCCGTGCGCCGCTGTCCGATCTGTGCAAGCACAAATCTTCTCGCTCGACTTGCATGTATTAAGCCTCCCGCTAGCGTTCATCCTGAGCCAGGATCAAACTCTCCATAGTAAAGTTCTTGCATGCTACCGTAGTAGCATTAGTATTATTAGAACTAACAGACAAAGAGTTTAATGCTGTCTATTAAAATTGTCAGGGCCATATAATTTGAGCCGCTACCGAAGTAGCAACATTCGTTTTTACGGCTTTGAACCTCGCCTACCATTAATGTCAAAGATGGTGGCGTCAAGTTGTATCTTATCCCGCGTTTTCTTCGTCTGAATGTATTGAGAAAACGGTGAACAAGCTCGACTTTTATATCGTCTAAACTAACCCGAAAGTCAGTCTGTTTGATCTTGTTTTTCGTCGCTTAGCGTCTTAAGCGGCTGCAAAATTACAGCGACTTTTTTAACTGTGCAACTATTGAGAGAAAAAAGTTGAAATTTTATTTTCAAGCGCTTTTCAATCTAACCCCACTCGTTTGTGGGGCCGCAAAAGTACAACCGCTAACTTCACCTGTGCAAGACTTTTGAAAAGTATTTTCAACTTTCTTTTTAATCAGGGAAAATCAACGCAACTTTCAATTCCGCTTTGAAGCATTTGAGCTTTTAGTATGAGACATTTCTCATTCGCGGGGTGCAAAGATACGTCCAGCCAATTGACCCGTGCAAGCGATAATCCATAATTAGTTCATCTTTTTTTCAGCCCCTGAAAGATGTACTGAACTGAGGCAAATATCCCTGCAATTGATCGGCAATCGCTGCCATAGGCGGAACTTAAGACTGCCGGAGCGAATAGCTGCAAGGAAATTATTTTCACCGGATGTGGCAGAATCGTTTTTTGTCGGAGAGTACCACTGTTTTCCTTGCCTCTTACGTCCTTACACAGCACCTGCGGCCGCGCCCGTTTGAAGTAGTGGGTAGTGGGTAGTCAAATAGTAGGTAGTCGGGTAGTCGGTAGTCGGGTAGTCAAGTAGTCAAATAGAGCGTGCCTTAGGGTAATGCTTCCTGAACAAAAGCTTTGCCAAAAGTCAGGATGTCCGTAGTGCTCATTAATTGGAGTTCCTGCCCAATTGTCGTTTCGCCATTCAGGAATGCCAACACCCGCTCAGGAGGGTTGTGGTCAAAGAGGTCAACAAAGAGCTCGTTGCCAGGCAAACGTCCGTCCTGAAGGATCCGTAAGAGAGTGGCATCATACAGCAGGTGCCGCCGTGACCAGGTACTGAGATTGCTCGTATCCGGGAAGGCTGCGGCGAAGCGCAGCATTTGGCGCTGTAGCCCGTAAAAAGTATAGCCCGTGGAGGGACGGGTAGCGCCTCCGCGCATACCTATATATATAAGGTCTCGGTCGCGCTGCGGGAAAGGGTAGGTTGTCATGGGGATATTCCCCGCTTCAGTATGGTCAATGGTATAGCCGCCATCAGTCCAGTGAGCAGTTATGTACTCCGCGATCAAGCGGTCATATTCCTGGGGTTCCAGGTGGTTGTTACTGAAGATGGCTATTTCAATCATCGCCTTACGCTTACTGAAAGGTAGCACGTAGAAGAAGCGGGACTCGCCGCACTGAGGCGTTCTGAAATCCATCAGGGCCGCCTGGCCAGGATCAAAGGTGTCTTCTTCGGTGGTGATGAACCAGCCCTTGAAGTGTTGGTCGAGGTATGGTTGCTTGATCTGGCGCGGGCGCAGGTGCAGGGGAAGGGATGAAAAAGCAAGGTCGGCCTGGTAAGCAATGCCCTGTGCTTCGAAGGTTACTCCACGTTCCTGAGCAACAATGTTATCCGCCCGTGCTGGTAAACGCTCAATTCCGGGGTTCCCGTCAATTACTTTGTTCACATGAGCATAGAACTCAGTACTCCGAATAAGCTTGTAGGAAAAGTCTCCCAGCGGGAGTTCCAACTGTTTTTTGTCGTTGCTGACCGTGACGGAAGGCCATTGGTGGTATACGAGCGCTTCAAATGGCCCCGCTCCTACTTCCCAAAACGACCAACTCCTGTCGTGGGCCGCTTTGCGCCCCTCCGGATCTACGAGCAATACCCGTTTACCCGTAAGCTTACCCGCTTTCTCCAGGTGGTAAAGCAAGCTAAGGCCAGCGAGGCCGCCGCCGAGGACGGCAATGTCGTAGGACTGGAGCATTAGTTTTTGGGTCTTGTGGTTTGGAAACAACGTTGCTCCCGGTGATTCATTTACAGCATGACGTTCAGCACGAGGAAGAAAAATAGCTGTGCCAGAAGATAGACCAAGAGCACCGGACTGCGGAAACGAATATTCAGCAACTGCAGGGGCAGCGAGATCACGAAGGCAATGGCTGCCCAGGCGAGATAATTCTGCAGAGGAATCTCTCCCCCACCCCACTGCCAGTAATCAAGGTAGATGGCTACGGGCTCAATTGCCACATCATAGAGTGCCGTCAGGCAACCGGCGATGGCAGCAACAGCTACTGAGTGCGCGACGGATATGGTCGAGCGGCTTTCTTGGTCGACTTCGTCGGTCTTAGAGGACTTCATCAGACGGGCGGCAAAATCATTGCAGGCCAACGTCAGGACGCACCAGTTCAGGGCGATCACGAAGGGAACTCCCAGCCATTGGAACCACATGGTTGGCCCGTAAGCATATTCTCCGAAGATAGCGCCGGTGGCAACGCCCAGCGCCTCCATCGTAAAAGTAAACCAGTAGGCAATGAACAACCAGACGAAAAGGCGGCGATCCTGGTGCCGCCGATAAATGGCATAGAGCACTAAGCCGTTTAGTACGAACAACAGCCCATCGGTAGTTACCCGGGTAACTGGCAGAACGGCAGGCAAAAGATGTGCCAGCGTACCGGAGACAAAGGCGAAGATCAGAAAGTACGAGAGGCCACGGTCAAAGCTGACACCTGGCGTATCGGTGGGCATCCGGAGGGTGCTGATGGTTTTATGTTTTAGTCTATCAGCTAGACAAACAGCAAGCAGAGTGGTTCAGCGGAATTTTCGGATATGGACAAGGTGGCTATGGGGTTGTGATTACGACGGCCACTCTGCGGTGGCCTAGTTTACGACAACCTCAGCCACCACCAGCCGAATCTGCAGCGTAGAGTCCGGAGAGACATTATCCGGGTAGATCGTACGACGCACCAAGTGCGGCGGGGCTATGATCAACTTCTCTCCACCAGTACGCATCCCCTGCAACCCTTCTTCTACGGCATCGGTAACTTGTCCTGCCCCCAGCGTAATCTTTATGGACTGACCAGTTCCTTCGTTAGTGTACAACACCGTGCCATCCCGGTACGACGTAGTTTCATAAAGCAGTACGGCATCTCCCGGACGGGCGGGAGTGCCCTTTCCTTTCTTGATCGACCGATAGGACAGGCCGGTAGGAGAAACATTAAAACGAGTGGTCTGGCAACTGGCAAGCAATAAGAGGCCAGCGATTAGAAAAAGGGACTTCATAGCAGCATTGATTTATTCGTACTGCCAAAGGAAAGGGCACCGCCCCGGGTGACCACAGCCTATATTGTAAAAGCTCGTAAAGAATGGTAAACGAAAGTCAGCAGGTCTACTACAGCATCGATTTAAACAGTGCGGGGCGCCGTGTTATCTCGTGGTAACAGGCACGCTGCTCATCGAAGTAGTGGAGCACCATACTCTTCCGGGTTCGCTCATCATCAGTGTGTGGTTCTCCGCCATGCAGCAGATTGGCGTGCCAGAGCAGGATATCCCCCTTTTTCGCCAGAAAGACTTCTTTTTCAAGTTGCTCTTCGGCGATTAACTCCTCGATCCTGTCTTCATATAATTTATTCGTCTCGGGGCCAATCAATAAAGCAGAGCCTTGATGCGGGAAGTCGGGCCCAAGTACATAGGGCAGCTTATGACTTCCGGGATAGTAGTGAAGTGGGCCGCTACCCGCTGAAATGTCCTCGAGGGCAATCCATACCCCGATTAACCCGCCGAGAGGATGTGTGGTCATATGGATGCTATCCGAGTGACTACGTTGCTGACTGCCTTTGATGAAGTTGATGGATTGAAAGAGACGGGCTTTACCGTCCAGTAAAACGTCCAGTAAAGGGAGAATATCCAGGGTACTGATAATTTCCCGCAAGCGCTCAGAGTGATGAATGGCAAACATCAGCTTGGTACCGTACCGAAAATCGAGGGTTCCATCGTTACGCAGTTTTTCAATTTCGTCATTAACCTCCTCCACCAATTCCGGAGCAAGGCCTCCGGGAAGGATGGCGTAGCCCGTATCATTGAATCCACGCAATGCCTTCTGTGCCTCTGAGCCGAGGGCCTGGAAGCTGGGTAAACGCTCCAGGCCAGAAAGGTCCGCAACGTCTCTCCGGCCGGGAGTTGCCCCGGCGAAGTCTGTACTGCTAACCGGGGCCCAAAAAGGCTTATTGAGGCCAGCTTTCCGGTAGTAGGGAATGTTGTGCTCTAGCGCGGAGCGCTGGAAGACATTGTACAGTGCGTAAGCAGGGATGAGGCGTCGAAGGATCAATTCTGAGTTATTTACGGGGCAACATAATGAGCCCAATGACATGGCCAGGGTAAAGATAGGGAGGCAAATGCCTACCGCCCCGCTTGAATGCTACTTAGCACCGCCCGGTAAATGATCGTACCTCAACATTCTGCCCATTGATAAAGTCAACTTGAACGCATACCTGAGTGTGCCTATCCTCTCCTCCCTGCCGTCCAGGGGTCCAGGGAGGCATGGTGTTAATCAGGGACTGAATCTCTGTCAGCGCCTGCGCAGACAGGCCCGCTCCTGATACTTCGGAGAGGCAGGCAATTCCAGTATCAAGCACCACAATTGCCAGTTGTACTTCGCCGGTCAGCTCCGGGTCGAAACCAATGTCACCAATCCCGGCATTTAAGAACGCTAACAGATCATCGAATACAGGCTCCTCCTCGATGACGATAAAAACCTCCATATCTGCACCCGCAGGAATACAATCAAAGGATACGGATGAGGGGTCATTATCAACATCACAGGCATTAGCGCTCAACAGGCATAAAGCGAATAAGGTAAGATAGAGGTGTTTCATTGAGATGTTCAGCATAAGGCAGGTGGTAGCATGCGCTAACGATGATTGTTCAACGTATAGCATAATTCCGCTAAGGTACGATAGACGAAGCTTTGTCTGGCTTGGCCAGAACAAAGCAACTCGTCAGGGATAGGACAGTCAAAACTTCGTGACCGTCCTGAACAAGGACATAACGCGGCGCCACAATGGAGACAGACCACCAGATCAATCTAGTGGTCGACTCCATTATAGCACATATCATCTAGTCTCCGTATCTGAAAACAATGCTTCTACCCTCCTCAGGCGGGTTAATCATCAACAGATGTAAACGGTCATTTACCCTTCCGGTACAGCGCCAAAAACGCTTCGTTGTCACTTGCTTGCTGAAGCTTATCGTAATATTCTTCGGCTAATTGCGTCAAGTTCATTTTTCGGTATGCGCTGCCTTTGATGTAGTACGCCAGCGCCAAATTGCTTTCATCCAATTTTTTTTCCAGCACCGCGACCTTCGTCAGAGCTTTTTTGGACCGATTTTTCAGCAGTAAGTTTTCAGCCATCATCAGCTTAACGATCTCCTTCGCATGCGGGAGATTCACCCTTCTGTAAGTCAATATTTTTGACGCTTTTTTCAGCGCCAAATCGCTGTACCCTGCCAGTTGCCCGGATACCGGCCTTATGGCCTCTCTTGCTACTTCCTGGTATGCTTTAGCCAGGTTGAGTTGAACCATGAAGTCCTTAGGTTTTTCCTGAGCGATACTATCGGCAGCGTAGACTGCACTCATATCTTTTGGATACTCATTAAAAATCCTAAGCGCTTCAAGTCCTCCGAAATCACCCAGTTTGCGGAAATATTCTCTTCCATTTCCATCAAGAATGAGGACGGTTGGAAGCGACTTGATCCCGTACTCCTGCATGTCAATATTGCTGTACCTTGAATCTATCCAGGTACTAATGAACCGGTTTTGCACTTCATCTACGGAATCCCGCAATATACCAGTCCTCCACACCAATTCGCATCCGACACACGAGATCGGCCGGTCGGAAAAATAGGCCAGTACAAAAGTGCCCTCTTCTTTAGCTATTGCCAGGGCGTCGCGGATGTAAAGGCTGTTGAATCCATTCTGAGCAGTAGCCGCGCAGGATACAGACATCAATACTAGAAAAAATAATACTCTCATGATAACGGGCTTTAGGTTATTGGTTGGTTAGGCTTAAAACATCTTCAAACTCGCTTGAGCTTGGAGTAAAACACTATCGACTCCACAAATTGCTGGTGGGAACCGACAAATTGAAAACCCGGCAAGCCCGATACAGTTTTTCAAGTTCAACCTTCTAACTTATGTTTAACCTTCACCCCAATACACAGCAATACCGCCGAGCGTGCCAGCGGCAATGATAACAACTCCACTTTCCTACCGGACCTCATCCAGCAACCGCTTGAGCCAATAATCTGACATCTATAATGCCGCCCTGATAGTAGAGCACTTTCCGGAGATCCTCTCAGGTGAGGTTGATTTCTACACCTTCAAAGTCAAAAGCTTTAAGCGCTGTATCTGGCAGCGTACTATCGAGGTAATCCTCCTTAAACAAACTCCAGATCATTACGTCCCTGGGGTGCCCCTTGGGGTCAGTTGTACGGTCTCTCAGAGTTGCTTCATGGATGAATCCAAGGCGCTTAGGGACTTGTTGGCTGGCAAGGTTGTTGGAAGCACAACGAATTTCTATACGCTCCAGTCCTTCAATTTCAAACCCGACCTTGATCAAGGCGCGGGTACTCTCCGTCGCATATCCTTTTCTTATGTGCTTCGCACTTATCCAATATCCAATTTCCCGGGCTTTCCCCTCTAATCGTGGATGGAGCCCGGTCGAACCGATTTGGAACGATTCATCCTTACTGAAAATCCCGAACACATAGTCTTTTCCCAGGTCAAACTGACCACGGCATTTCCGCATTCGGCTCACTTTTGCCTCCCGCGATTCTGGTTCCTGGATTGCCCAGGGCATCCATGGGCGTAAGTGGTCCAGGCTTTCGTCTATCGCTGCTTTTAGTAACGCTGCATCTTGAGGTTGATAACATCGGACCACCAACCTTTCAGTTTCAATTCGATAGGCCTTAGCGAGCATGTAGAACGGGGTGAATAAGGTTAACGGTCTTTTCGCAGGCCGTTAAGTTAATGCCAATTCCATTTCCAGATTAACGGACCAGCTCAATTGAGCAATGATCACGCAAAGAACAAAGCCAATTTACCACTTACAACAGCCCAAACCGGTGCTTTACCGCGGAGCTGGCCAGAAGGTACATTTTTCTTCCATCCGGAACGCGGATGCGTTCGTCTGCAACAGTTTTCGCGGGTGTATTTTTGATTTTCTGGAAAAGCTTTGTGTAGTAAACATAAGCGAGGTAGACACCGAGGCGCGCACCTGAAGGCAGTTCCCGGATACCGGTCAAAGCGTAATCGAAGTCAGCTTTGATGTCTGCCTCAATCTCCAGCTTGGTCGCATTATCGAACTTATTGTAATCCACTCCGGGGAAATAGACGCGGCCGCGTTCTTCGTAGTCCGACTTAATATCGCGCAGGAAGTTGATCTTCTGGAAAGCGGAGCCCAGGGCCTTCGCCGGATCTTTGAGGCGTTCGTACTCTGCCTCGTCGCCGTCGACAAAGACCTTAAGGCACATCAGGCCTACTACTTCAGCGGAGCCGTAGATGTATTGTTTGTAGAGGCCGTCGTGGTAGCGGCTAAACTCCAGATCCATCGCCATGCTATCTAGGAAAGGGTCGATCAGGTCACGTCCGATGTTATAACGATTGGCTACTTCCTGAAAGGCCTGGAGTACGGGGTTGAGGCTGATACCCTCCTCGATCGCCAGGTAAGTATCCTGACGAAATCGTTCGAGTAGGGTGGCTTTGTCCATCCCGTGAAACGTATCTACAATCTCGTCGGCGAAGCGTACGAAGCCATAGATACCATAGATTGGTTCCCGCAACGGCTTATCGAATACACGAATGCCAAGGCTGAAGCTGGTACTGTAACGACGGGTAATGAGGGAGGCACACTCCCGGCATGTTTTCTGATAGAGACTAAGCATGAGCTGATTTGGGCTGAGGGGTAGAAGTAAGGTCTTTGGCTCCGGTGATATTGTGGTGAATGTCGCGGGCAGCGACCTCTCCGGAGATAATACTAGGCGGCATACCGGGGCCGGGCGTAGTAAGCTGGCCGGTATACCAGAGGTTAGAGAGTTTCTTACTGCGGAGCTTAGGTTTCAGAAAGGCGGTTTGCGTTAAGGTATTGGCCAGGCCGTAGGCATTGCCTTTGAAGGCGTTGTAATCAGCCAGGAATTCTTTGTGGGCAAATCCACGACGGTACACGACATGTGGGCGAATATCCACACCGGTGCGTTGCTCGAAGCGTTCGCACATCAGGTTCCAGTAGTGTTCGCGGCGGGCATCGGTATCATCGAGGTCTGCTGCCAGCGGCAGCAGAAAGAAGAGGTTCTCTTTGCCTTCCGGAGCAACGGAAGGATCGGTTACCGAAGGAGCGCAGACGTAGAAAAGCGGGTCTTCGGGCCATGCTGGCTCGGTGTATATCTCGTGGGCATGCCGGTTGAAGTCGGCATCAAAGAACAAGGTATGGTGATGCAGATCGGGTATTTTCCGATCAAGGCCTACGTAGAACAACAAGCTCGAAGGCGCCATCACGCGCTTATCCCAGTATTTTTTGGAGTACACACGGTCCGCCGGGTCAAGCACTTGCTGCTCGAAGTGGTGGTAATCTGCTCCGCAGATCAGGACATCAGTGGCAAATTCGCGGCCGTCGTCCGAGACAACTTTCCTGACTTCACCTTGCTCCGTAATGATGCTTTGCACCGGCGTCCCCGCCAGAATCTCGACGCCCAGACCAGTGGCTACTTTGACCATTCCTTCGATGATCTTGTGCATGCCTCCGAGTGGATACCAGGTACCCAGCTTGAGATCAGCGTAGTTCATCAGGCTGTAGAGCGCCGGTGTATTCCCGGGCGTAGCACCCAAAAAGAGCACCGGAAACTCCAGCAACTGGATTAGTTGCGGATGCTTGAACAGCTTACGCACGTAGCTGGCCATGTCGGTCAGCATCTGGAGTTTGAAGGCAGCTTTCATGACGCGGATGTCCGCAAAGTCCATGATGCTGTGGCCTGGCTTTTGCACGAACTCGCCCAGACCGACGCGGTATTTATATTCCGCCTCATCGAGGAAGCGCTGCAGGTTGGCGGAGCTGCCCGGTTCCAGGCGCTCGAAGAGGGCGAACAGCTCCTCTGTACTAGCGGGCACCTCGATTTGATCCTCCCGGCTAAAGTAAATCTCGTAGCTGGGATCAAGCCGTACCAGTTCATAGTGTTCGGCTGCGGTAGAGCCGAAGTCGTTGAAAAACTGTTCAAACACCTCTGGCATCCAGTACCAACTGGGGCCCATGTCGAATTGGAACCCTTCGGCGTGGAAGGTGCGGGCACGTCCTCCCAGACCGGGGTTCTTCTCCAGAATACGCACTTGGTAGCCTTCGCGGGCCAGGTAGCATGCTGCTGACAGGCCGGCGAAGCCGGCACCGACAACGGTAACTTGGGTTTGCTGAACTTGCTGCTTCATTGCCTGCGTAACAGCATATCGGGAAAACTGTTGGAAATTTCCCTGCGATTGTGGTGCAGGAACGGGCATTCAGGGGTTAACACTGTGTGGACGGATTGACAGCCTGTAGCATTTTAGATGGTTTCTGCGCAGCAAAATTTTGTATCCCAATTGATCGCGGAGCGCCTTTGCGAGAGCCGTTACCACTAAGAAGGTAAGGAAGTAAGACACTATTGAGTAAACGCAGGGAGCCGTATCAAGGAAACATATTGTGCTTGAAAACCACCGCAACTTGTAGGGTAATTGTTGCCTGCCGTGAGTTGATCAATGTCCTTCGCGCTTTGAGACGGCAAGTGGCATTTTATTTCAGGTTCAGCATATTGGG
>CAZTTF010000112.1:0-33068 GCA_964616365.1 uncultured Lewinella sp.
CAATCTGTATCCAGACACTGACCGTAACGCTGATGCCTGACGGCCAGGGTGGTGGCATGGCTGCTATCTGGGCATCTGACTTCATCGCTTCAGATGTAGAGGACTGCTTCGGAAACGTAATTGATAACTACAGCATCTACCGTGAGGCAGGCTTCGATGAGAGCCAGATCGCAGTTGGTGACCTCGGTATCGACTTTGACTGTGACGATTTTGACGCAGGATCTGTTCCGGTACGCGTTTACGCAATTGCTGACAACGGTACTTCTGACTACTGTTCCGTAATCGTAGAAGTACAGGCTTTCCAGGATGGTTTATGTGATGGCATCGGTGGTAACCTTGCTGGTACTATTGAGACTCAGAATGATGAGCCTGTAGTTAACGTTGAAGTAACCCTCAGTGGTGCGGACGATATTAACCAAATGGTTACAACCAACATCAACGGTGGATTCGCTTTTACGAACCTTGCGTTCGCGGCTGATTATACCGTACAACCCGCACACCCTGTAGCTGTTGACTTGGCTACAGTAACAGTAACTGACGTAGTAATGATTGGAAACGTGATCCTCGGAAGAGAATCCTTTGATTCTAACTATGACTACCTGGCTGGTGACGTGGATCAGGACCAGTACCTGAGTGTGGGAGACATGGTCGCTATCCAACGCGTTATTCTTGGCCTAGACGATATGTATGCAACTGGTCAAAGCTGGGGCTTTGTTCCTGCTGACGTTGAAATTGTTGACCCCTACAGCCAGTCATTCCCAAGCGTATACAACGTTAACAACTTAGCAGGTAATGTTCTTGATGCAGACTTCGTTGGCTTCGCTTACGGTGATGTAAACAGTGTAGGGCGTTCTTCTGCATCTGTGGAAATTCAGGATGAACGTCTTGAGGCTGGAGAAATCAGTACGATAGTAATCGATGGAACCAAACTTGCCGGCTTCCAGGGAACGGTTAACGTTGCTCCTGGACTCGAAATCCTGAATGTTGCTTACGAAGGTGAAGGAGGACTTAACCTTAATCATCTTGCTAACGGCATGATACCTATGGTCTTCCGCGCTCCAACTACGGTATTCGTAGAAGTAAGAGCTACGGAGGCAGGTCTCCTGAGCGAAGGCGTAAGCCTTAGTGATGATATTACCTTGGCAGAGGGTGTTAACCTGAATGGAACCAGTGGATCCTTGGGGATCAACTTCCTTGACGATAATACAGGTCTTCAGGTTAACAATCAGTTATTCCAGAACATTCCAAACCCTGCAGTAGCAACCACTAAGATTCAATTTACTCTGAGCCAGGCTAATCCAGCTGTATTGACCTTGCGTGATGTTTCTGGCAAGCTGCTCCGAGAAATTAAAATTGATGCAGTAGCAGGAATGAATACTGTTGAGCTGACAGACTTGAATACTCCAGGTGTGATCAACTATACCCTTACCGCCGGTGACTTCACCGGCACCCGTAAAATGGTAGTTGTCCGCTAATCACGGAGTTTAACCGAATAAAAAGCCCCGCTCTGTTTCTCAGAGCGGGGCTTTTTAATTTGTACAAATCGTAAATGAATTATCCAACATCAGCAGATAAGCCAGGAACATCTGTTACTAACTGGCGAAATTGCTGTAGTTGTTGGTCAGTAAAGTTATGTTTTGGAATAGGATTTGCAATTTGCTTCGTATAAAACAGTAGAATAGCTTCTTTCTGTTCGACAACACGGAAAATCTGTCCCCAGCTCATCTTCGAGTCAAAGCCCTGTCCCTGAGTCGCGATTCCTTCTTCGGAGAAGCTGTAAGTAATGGGTTGATTCACAGCAGGGTTACTGTCGTAGACCATGCTTGCTTTACGATAAATCAGAGCAGGTAGCAATGTCAATATTCCAATACCCGCAACTAGTAAATAGATCTTAGGGGCATCAGAACCGTTAAGTACAAGTGCGAGTTGAATCACGTAGAGTATAATTAACCCTAAACCAAGAAGGAGTAGCATCTTACCAGAGCCTCCGGCATAGAAAATGCGTAAGGTGTTCCGGGCAAATTCAGATTTCGTCTGAGTCGCAGTTATTGTCATGATAGGTATTTTATGCAGTAAATGTACTGCAATCCCGATGCCAATTGCAGGCTTATCACTGAGGAAGGAGCTATTGCCGGGCTAAAATGAGTAGCGAGTCTACTCGGCTTGCCTAAAGGAAGGACCTTAAACGCTGCTCCCAACGGGAATAGGCCACCTCCAATGCTTCATTATCCGTACCGGGGCTAATTGATTGTAATACCTCCTGGCGTCCTAGTGCTGCTTCCAGGTTTGGGGATAATCCGGCAGCAGTACCTGCTGCTAGTGCGGCGCCGACGGCGCCGGTAGTATCATGCACCTCGATGGTAGCACCGGTAAGCGATGCTATGGTAGAAGAGAAGATATCACTCTGGAAGAGATTATCATTACCTACCCGAATAGAAGATAGGTCTACGCCCATCGCCTGTAGGACTTTCATCCCGTAGACAAAAGCAAAGGCAATACCTTCCAGGCCAGCACGAACAAAATGACCTCGATCGTGGCGGTTTAGATCTAATCCTAGAAGGTGAGCCCCAACATTTTTATTACCCAACATTCGTTCGGGGCCGTTCCCGAAGGGCAAAAAGTGCAGGCCATCACAACCTGCAGGTACTTCCTTAGCCAGTTGTTCCATGGCGGAGTACGAAACTGCTTCTCCTAATAGGTTTTTAACCCAGCGGTGTAAGATTCCAGCCCCATTTATGCAGAGTAATACGCCAATTCTTGGTGCATCCTTGGTGTGGTTTATATGAGCAAAGGAGTTGACCCGCTGTTGGTCATCGTAGGAAAGTTGGTCGGTAATACCATAGACTACACCAGAAGTCCCTCCAGTGGCGGCAACTTCACCCGGAGAAAGCACATTCAGGCTCAAAGCATTGTTAGGCTGATCTCCGGCACGGTAACCTATCATCGTACCCGGCATTAGGCCGAGCTCGGCAGCGGCGGCAGCAGAAAGTCTTCCCTGATCGCCAACTACAGGTACGCGGGGAGGGATTTTAGCAGCATCCAACTTGAATGCTTCCAGTATGATATCAGCAAGGTCATCTTTTGAAAAGTCCCAAAAGACTCCTTCGCTCAACCCGGTAACGGTTGTATTAACTTCCCCCGTCATGCGCATCGCGATATAATCTCCGGGGAGCATCGCGAATTCCGCCCGGGCGTAATTTTCTGGTTCATGCTCCGCTACCCATTTTAGTTTGGAAGCAGTAAAATTGCCGGGGCTGTTGAGACAGTGTCCCAGACAGCTTGTTGCGCCAATCTGCTGGAAGGCAGCTTCTCCGGTCGCTACGGCACGACCATCGCACCAAATAATACTAGGGCGTACGACTTTTTGTTCTGCGTCGACCAAAACAAGGCCGTGCATTTGGTAGCCTATTCCAATGGCTTTTATGTCCTCCGCCTGCACCTGCGTTCGCGCCAAAATATTCTTTGTTGCTTCAATAAGGTACTGGTACCAATCTTCGGGATTTTGTTCTGCCCAGCCTGGTTCTGGTGCAGACATTCCAATTTCTGTATCCGGGGCAGTAACCCGCGCCAAGACTTTCCCGCTGGCTACTTCTACGAGTGCTGCTTTCACGGAAGAGGAGCCAATGTCATAACCAATACTATACATCTGTGAACTTGTTTTTCGCAATATAGCAGCGAGTCCCCGGCCACCGAGGAAATCGAGCCTAGAATTGTAGTATTCTTCGGCGCTTTTGAAAGGCAATCGATTGAAATACGGGGAGGTCCGCTTAGGCGAGTAATCGCGCGTAAATTATGAGCCCCAAACCAACCAGGAAAAGACCAAACATCAGGGCAATCAAACGATTGGTTCCTTTGGGAGCATCCTTAAATTCCTTCCAGATGAATACTCCACAGGCGGCAGCTACCATGGTGGCCCCCTGTCCCAGACCATAGGAGATCGCAAAGCCTGCTTTATCTGAGGCGATCATGCTCAGGGACATACCTATTCCCCAAATGATCCCCCCAAGTATACCAATCAGGTGTAGTTTCGGAGTCCCTTTTTTGAAGTAATCAGCATAGCTCACCTTTTCCCCTTCAACGGGCCGGTACATAAACCAGGTATTCCAGACGAAATTAGAAGCTAAAATGCCCAGTGAGAAGACAAAAACTGCGCTATACGGGGTGAATAATCCAGCTTCCGGAGTGACAAAATCAGTGGATACGGCCGCGGCTACAAACCGAAAGAAAAAGCCCATCAACACGCCTCCGGCAATGGAGAGGAGCAGACCTTTCGTAACCGATGTGTTTTTATCTCCAGGTAGCCTTTTGTAGATGAGGGCGTCAACAATAATGGCCACCGTTACAAGGGCTACCCCCGAAAACAGCACGACGGGGTCACCTACCGGCTCTGCGACATAATTAACGATCACGCCAAGAACAAGCGCAATACCGATACCAACGGGAAAGGCAACAGCCATGCCAGCAACCGAGATGGCAGCTACGATTAGCAGGTTAGCAATATTGAAGATTATTCCACCGATAAAAGCGGACAGGTAAGAGCTGCTGCTCCCCTGGGCGAGGTCTTCGAGAAAGGGGCGACCTTCAGCGCCGGCACTGCCCAGCGTCAAGCCAAAAATCAGACTCAGGATAACTATGCCGATTACATAATCCCAATAGAAGAGGGGAAATGCCCAGGACTTGGAGGCCAGTTTCTGTGTGTTGGCCCAGGAGCCCCAGCATAACATAGTGATGATACATAGCACAACGGCTAACGCATAGCTGGCGGGGATAAACATGAGGGTGGATTTGAATGAAAGGTGATGTAGGACTACAGGTTAAGATCCGCACGGGTGGGTGCCGAGGCCTGTGCGCCCAAAATACCGACGGAATATGCTGCTGCCTGATTTGCAAAGACAATGGCGTCAAGCATGGCTTGTCCTTCAGTCAAGGCGACAGTGAGGGCGCCATTGAAGGTGTCTCCGGCAGCAGTTGTATCTACTGCGGTGACTTTTTTAGTGGGGACGAGTTCGTCCAGTTCTTCGGAGAGCACAAAAGCTCCCTGGCTTCCCATGGTGATAATGACGGTGTCAACCCCCTTTGCCCTGAGCACTTTTGCAGCCGCTCTGGCTGATGATTCGTCGGTGACGGGAATACCACTCAGCAAGGCCGCTTCAGATTGGTTGGGAGTGATGATGTGTACTGCAGCGAGCAGCGCATCATCAAGCGGGGCCGCAGGTGCAGGGTTGAGGATCAGGTGGAAGCCATGCTGGATGGATAGTCTGGCCAGGTGTTGAACAACCGGAAGGGGCGTCTCCAACTGGGTGAGCACATAGTTGCTTTCTTTGAGATGGGGTAGGGCAGTGTCAATGTGTTCGCGGGCCAACAGCAGGTTTGCTCCCAAGGCTACGGAGATTACGTTTTCTCCTTTCTGGTCTACCATGATGAGCGCAACTCCGGAGGCTGCCGTTTCGTCTTTTGATACGAAGGTGGTGTCTATTCCGTCACGCTTGAACCGTTCAGCAGCTTCATCGCCAAACAGGTCATTACCCACCCGGGCAACAAAGGTGACATTGCCGCCCAGACGGCCGGCAGCTACTGCCTGGTTAGCGCCCTTGCCTCCAGGGTGCATCGAAAAGGTTCCGCCCAGCACCGTTTCGCCGGGGGCAGGTAAATGTTGTGATTGTACCACCATATCGGTGTTACTGCTACCAATTACGGTAATTCGGGGAGCGGGCATGAAGGACTTCAGTTAAGATAAGCGGATTAAAATCTCCTGTTAATATACACTACCTTGATCAACTGCGTAAAAGTGGCACGCTCCTGAGCGGTTGCACCTGTCAGGTAAAAGCAAAAAGCCACTCCTCCCAAGCAGGAGAAGTGGCTTATCATTTGCAGTTGTCTGAGAATGTCCTCAGATACCAGCAGGCGCTTTAGAAGCGGTCAGCATCCATCACCTGAGCCCAGGCAGCAACGAAGTCGTTGACAAAGCGGTCTTCACCGTCAGCACAACCGTACACTTCGGCGATAGCACGAAGCTCAGTATTGGAGCCAAAGATCAGGTCTGCACGAGTGCCGGTCCACTTTAGCTTGCCGGTTACGCGTTCGCGGCCTTCGAAGATGTACTGTTGGTCATCCTTAGCAGCCCAGGTAGTACGGAGATCAAGTAGGTTAACGAACCAGTCGTTAGTCAATGCTCCGGGACGCTCAGTGAACACACCGTGGCTGGAACCATCCCAGTTTGTTTCCATTGACCGAAGCCCGGCAACCAGTGCGGTCATTTGCGGCGTGGTCAGGTCAAGGAGGTTAGCGCGGTCAATAAGCATCTCTTCGGTGAACTTGGTGTCCATTCCTCCGGCGTAGTTACGGAAACCGTCCATGCGTGGCTGAAGTGCCTGGAAAGACTGTACATCAGTTTGCTCTTGGCTAGCATCGGTACGACCAGGCGTGAAAGGCACGGTAACCTCACGGCCACCTGCTTTAGCAGCTTCTTCTACGGCAGCATTACCACCAAGAACAATCAAGTCGGCCATTGATACTCGCTTGTTGCCAGATTGAGCAGCGTTGAATTCGTTCTGTACGCCTTCGAGTACTTCAAGTACTTTGGCAAGCTGAGCTGGTTGGTTAACCTCCCAGTCTTTTTGTGGGGCGAGACGAACGCGGGCACCGTTAGCACCACCGCGCTTGTCACTGTCGCGGTACGTAGAAGCTGATGCCCAGGCAGCGGATGCGAGCTCGCTTACGGAAAGCCCCGCAGCCATTATCCGGCGCTTTAGCTCAGTGGCGTCAGCATCGTTGATTAGGTCATGGTCTACGGCTGGAACTGGATCCATCCAGATGAGTTCTTCACTGGGTACTTCAGCACCCAGGTAACGGGATTTAGGTCCCATGTCGCGGTGAGTCAGTTTGAACCACGCCCGGGCGAATGCATCTTTGAATGCTTCGTGATCTTTGTGGAAACGCTCACTGATCTTGCGGTACTCAGGGTCAAATTTCAGAGCGAGGTCAGACGTCAGCATGAAGGGCTGATGACGGACATCGTCGCGGTGGGCATCAGGAATCAGGCCAGCACCTTCTCCGTTTACGGGGCGCCACTGGTGGGCACCTGCAGGGCTTTTGTAAAGCTCCCAGTCGTACTTGAACATGAAGTCAAAGTAGTCGGTAGACCATTTCGCGGGCGTAGACGTCCAGGCACCTTCCAAGCCGGAGGTAATGGTATCTTCTGAGTGGCCTTTGCCCATGGTGTTGATCCACCCCTGGCTCTGCGCCTCGATGGGGGCAGCTGCGGGCTCACGACCAACGTACTTACCCGGATCACCGGCACCGTGTGTTTTACCGAAAGTGTGACCGCCAGCGATGAGGGCGACGGTCTCTTCGTCATTCATTGCCATACGGCCAAATGTCTCCCGAATGTCTCGTGCGGAAGCGAGCGGGTCAGGATTACCGTTAGGGCCTTCAGGGTTGACGTAGATGAGGCCCATCTGCACTGCGGCGAGTGGGTTTTCCAGATCACGGTCTTCGGTGTAGCGGGCATCTTCGAGCCATTCGGTCTCAGAGCCCCAGTAAATGTCTTGCTCTGGTTCCCAAACATCTTCACGTCCGCCAGCAAATCCGAAAGTCTCGAAGCCCATGGTTTCGAGGGCTACGTTACCAGCGAGGATCATGAGGTCAGCCCAGCTGAGTTTACGACCATACTTTTGCTTGATTGGCCAAAGGAGGAGGCGCGCTTTGTCCAGGTTACCATTGTCCGGCCAGCTATTAAGTGGGGCAAAACGCTGAGTGCCTGATCCAGCACCACCGCGTCCGTCAGAAATACGGTAAGTACCAGCACTGTGCCATGCCATACGAATCATGAACGGACCGTAGTGTCCGTAATCTGCCGGCCACCAATCCTGGCTGTCAGTCATCAATTCAGCGAGGTCGTGCTTAACGGCTGCAAGGTCAAGACTTTTGAACGCTTCGGCGTAATCGAAGTCTTGGTCCATGGGGTTACCACTCTTTCCATGTTGGCGCAGAATGCCAACCTTCAGTGCGTTTGGCCACCAGTCTTCGTTGTAGGTGCCTTGGCCGGGCTTTTCTTTCATTTGTCCGCCTAGGTAAGGACATTGGCTGATGTCACCGTTTCCGGTATGGGCATGTCCGGCCGGGCCGTTCATGTCAGAAGGTGCGTTGGTAGAGCTCATAATTTTTTGGTTTTGTTTTATTCAGATAAGCAGTGTAAGCGTGCCGAAATAAGTCCGGACTGCACCAGTACAATGCCCACAGCAAAAGTAAGTTCACGATGTTGCTTAGTCAGCGTAAATGGACATTAAAATTAATAGAAAAAAGCTATTGTCGATAGATTCAGGCCTTCTTTACAAGAGGTGGTGACCTTCTGTATTTTGTTCTGTTATTTGAACATCCGTCTGATTGGGGCCAATCTGGCGCTGTCTTTTTATTGTAGGATTATTTTTTGCTGGTATTGAGTTTTTGCTGTTCGCACGGTTAGTACATAAATACCTGGGGGTAGGCCTGTATTCACTTGAACTACGCTATTTGTTGCTGTGCTGTTTTGCCTTAATACGACTTGGCCCGTTGTGTTAGACAGCGAGATAGTAGCTTCGGTAGCACTTGGAGGGAGTGGGATATTAAAGTTACCCGGGGCAGGATTTGGGTAAGCAGCATAGGAATCGTCCTGGGCTGACTCGAGATATACAACATTACTATAATCAAAACTCCTGTCACTGTTTACCAGGCGTAAACGATAGTAGGCAGATCCTACGGGGTCATTAATAGTGTAATTGTATTGACTGCGTTCCAGGACTTGCCCTGCACCTGCGACCGCGCCCAGTTCCCGCCAGTATGCTTCCGGAGCTGATGCTTGCTCCACTACAAAGCGGTCGAAATTTTCTTCACTTGTAGTGGTCCAATTTAAGACGTGGCTTTTATTCTCTGACCGGCCAGAGAAAGTGAGTAGTTGCAGTGGCAGCTGATTACCAAAGATAGCTTCGTAGTTACTCGCGAATTCACCTGCGGATCCGTTGCAAGTTGTTGAGTTGTCCCAATTCATTGACCAGGTCATCATTCCGCCGAGGTTAGGGTAGGGACCACCCTGGAGCGTGTAGGAGCCCGGTTTAGGCCCCTGGCCAAGTAAGTAGTCAATAGCAGCCTTTACGGTCGCTGGCGCGGTAAATCCACCGCCAGCGGCGCTGGGACAGGCCGGGAGCCCTACGCCAATTATGTCCTCAGGGAGCCCAACAAAACTCCCCGCCTGATTATTCCAACGGTCGACGTTAAATCCCTGAATAATAGCTTCGGTCTGAGAGACGATGAAGTCTGCGGTGCCCTGGGTGTAAATCCCCCCATCAATACCGTACATAGAGCCGCTGTTGTATAGTTGGACGTGGACCAGGTCCCAGTCATCTCTCAGGGCGTCAATCAGCGGGAGGTAGGCACCCCAGACGCCATTCCATGCTGATTGCCCTCCCTGCACAAATGCTGTTTCAGGAGCCGTGGATAGGAACATCTTACGTCCGTTGTTACTTTGGTAATCGACAAGCAGTTGTTCTAAGGCGGCAATCATGTTGATGGCCTTAATATCAGTTGGGTTAGTTATGGTTCCTCCGGTAACGGTAAAAGAAGATCCTTCAAGGTCAACATCAATACCGTCAAATCCATAATCGCTTAATATTGTATTCATGGAACTGACGAAAATATCGCGCTGCGTATCGTTTAGCAATTCTACCGGATCATTCCCGCCACCAATAGATATGTTTACGGTTACTCCGCGTGCCTGCAGGTTGGCTATCCTGTTTCGCAAACTCGCAATGGTTTCTCCACAACAGGGTATAAACTGCATATCATATTTTGTTCCGGCGCGGGGTACTGCAAAGGAGACGTTAACTACAGAGTAGCGTTCATCTACGCCATCCAGAGGGATGTAGGGAGCTTGAGCAATATTCCAGTTTTGCCAATAACCAACGAGGTGTGGCTGGGCGGTCCCTGCCCGGGGAAACAATAGGAGGCAAAGGGTAATGTAAAGGTGTTTCATGAGAGACCGTTTTTAGGATTTTCTAAAGGTAGCAAATCCACGGGCGAGTTTAGCTATTGTTTAGCTGGCACTTAAATGCCTTTATGCTATTAGCGTCAAACTTAGGCGACCAGTAGATTGGCATCCTTTATTTAAGGATGATAAGCCCTATGCCAGCAAGTATTCCAGTTCTCCTTTATCGAAATCTAAGCCTCCCTGGGCTCCTATGATGTCTTCGGCCAGCTGCTTTTTACGTTGTTGCAGCTTGTAGATTTTTTCCTCCAGGGTGTCCCGGGTTAGGAATTTTCGGGCAAAGACATTCCCTTTACGACCAATCCGGTGTGCCCGGGCGATAGCCTGGTCTTCAATGGTTGGGTTCCACCAGGGATCCAGGATGAAGACATAATCTGCAGCGGTCAGGTTGAGGCCTGTTCCGCCGGCTTTAATTGAGATAAAGAAGGTTTGTACAGCGGGATCATTCTGAAAACGCTCTACTTCGGCGGCGCGCTCTTTACTGCTTACTGCTCCCGTAATCCAGGCAAATGGCTCATTTGCCGCTTGCAGCTTTTGCCTGAATAATTCCAGGTGCTTAACCATGCTGGAGAAGATGAGCACCTTATGGCCCGCTTTTCGTACCGTTTCCCATTGCTCGAGGACTTCTGCGAATTTTCCACTGTCCTGATCGTAGGTCGCTTCGGCGAGTACCGGGTGATTGGCCATCTGCCGAAGTCGCGTAAGCGTCTGAACAACCCGGAGCTTGTAGGCTCCGTCATTCGGCGCGAAATTGCCAAGCAGGGCATTTCTGGCAGCCGATTTTTCCGTCTCGTACGCTTTGCGTTGGGCGGTGGTCATTTCACAGTAATAGCGCTGAACGTCTAGCTCAGGGAGGTCCGGGGCTACTTCCGATTTTGTCCTGCGCAGCAAGTGGGGGTCTACGAGTTGACGCAGTTGTTTTTTCTTCAACTCGTCGTCATGAACTTCGATCGGGGTGATGAACGCTTTTTTGAAAAAAGCATAATTGCGCAACAGACCCGGATTGATAAACTGCATCTGGCTCCACAGGTCGGACAAGCTATTTTCAATCGGGGTTCCCGAGAGGCTTATCCGGTGGTTAGCGTTTAGCTCGTTCAGGGCCTTAAATACTTTGCTTTGTCGATTTTTGATCTGCTGGCTTTCATCCAAGACAACATAGCTGAATTCAATGTCTGCAAGCAGGCTAATATCCCGGAGGGCAGTTTGGTAGGTGGTAAGGATAACATCGAAGCGGCGTAGGATTCTCCCGTCTTTAGTCCGGTTACCTCCCGTATGTGTCTCTACCGTAAGGTGGGGGGCAAAGCGTTCCAGTTCATTGCGCCAGTTGAAGACGAGGCTCGCTGGCAGCACCACCAACGTGCGCAGTGGTTGCAGAAAATCTTCGTCGCTGGCTGGTGGGGCAAAAAGGTCCATTTGGGTAGCCTGTGGACGCTCATTGTCAGCATCTGCGCTTAGTTGCTCTTTTGCGTAGACCAATACCGCAATCGTCTGCAGGGTCTTTCCAAGCCCCATATCGTCGGCCAGGCAGGCACCTAGTCCTTCGTGATAATGTCGTATCAACCACTTAGCTCCTTCGAGTTGGTAGGGGCGGAGGGTTGCCTTTAGCTGTTCACTTGGCTTAAACTCAGCGGCCAGTTGCTTGGCCTGGTCCAGGTTGTCAACTTCGATCCCCAAAGGGGCGAGTAATGGCGCCTGACTACGGGCCATCTTAACCTTCTTGCCTTCTACGCGCGCCAGTTGTAAACTCGGACGGTATTTAGCAAACCAAGCCTCAGGAATTAGAAATATCTCACCATCAGGGAGTGGGAACGCTCGATCCTCTCGTTGAATGTAGCGTACCATCTGGCTGAATGGAATTTCAAAGGGACCAACTTGTATTTTGCCTTGTAAATCAAGCCAATCACTATCTTGACCTAAGGTAATAGTAAAACTTCCTTTATGGCGACTAAAACGTTTTCCGTCTTCTTCAGGCGCTACGACTTGCATGCCTTTTGCTTCCAATTGTTCCTGATGTTCAAGTAACCAACGGAGCGCACCAAAAGATCCATCAGCATCACTAATTTGGTATGCGTTAGAACCAGCTACGGGTTGTGGACCAAGTTCATGTAACTGTCCGAGCAGTTCCTGCTCGACTTCAGGGTCTCTAATGATCCGCGTTAAATGGAAAGGTGGTTTTAGGTTGTGGTCGACGGCTTCCTGCCCAGGCGCACCTGCGGCAAAGGTTTTCTTGCCGTAGATGAATTCCGGGTATATATAGTAGCGTTCTTCAAAAGGGTGAACACGTACTGAGAGTTGTAAACACTCTGGTGTAGTTAGTTTGTCGTAGGTGAAGCCAACTGCCGTAATGTCGTTCTTCAGCGCGATCCGGACAACAAATTCCCGCCAGTATTTCTCTACGGACTCGGGCCCAATTTGGACACCGTCTTTACTGAGGAAAGGCTTAACCTGATCTCCGGCTAACTGGCCAACTTGTTGCAGAGCACCATCAATAATCAGCCAGCCCGGAATAGGGTGATTAGTGATAATCTTTACGTCGTGGTAGCGAATCGGGCTAGATTTACCTTCGTGATCTACCAGCCGGAATTGGTAGTTGAAGCCGTCTTCATCGTGGATGAATGTCAGGGCATGGCTAAATGGCTTACTGGCAAAAGGAAGCTTATAGGCATCTGGCTCTTTCCGTGGGTCTAACCCAAGGGTAAGGGGCCAATTATGCTGTTTGCACAGACTGATCAGCTCAGCTATCCGGTGATGGATGTGTCGGATCACCGCCTCTCGATCCTTGTGTTTTAAGCCCAGCAAACCTGCAAGGGTGGGGACCTTTTTTGCTCCTTTGCGAAACACTTCGGAGATAGAGTTTTGTCGAAGACTTTCAACCAAGGTTAATGCTCTGGCCAGCGGCTCGGTGAGCTCAATATCATAAATCCCCAAACCAGCAGCCTTTGCAGTGTGGTGAACGTGAACCAGTCTGCCAGCCTGGTTGCGTCCGACCACATACGCTTTCATCAGGTACACACCTGTTCTGAATTCAGCGAGGTCAAATAGTATCTCCGGGGTGTTGGGCAAGTTGATTTTTTTGGGGCGGGCGAAGGTAAGGAGGTCAATTATAAGTACGTAGCCTAGCTACCAAAAATTAAGCACTGAACAAAGATGGAAAAAAGACGATCACTGCCGTATTCGGGACATATTTTTACGACAATGAAAATAAACCGCCTTCGTATTGACCCAAGTTGAGGCTTACAGGTTTTATACTTGTCTCGACGGCTTTTCCCCTCAATTAACCAAAACGCTACTTGTCTATTTTACAGCACCTTTTGTTTTTACTGCTGGGTGTAGCCTTACCCACGCTGTTGTTTGTGAGTACCCGTCGGCGGGAAAAAGCAGGCAATACTGTCGGGCATTGGTCACAACGCATGAAGCTGCGGCTGTACTTTAGCAACGGTAGTTTACTGTGGTTGATGGCGCTTTTGGTAATGGGAGTGTGGTACTACAGTGAGGGCAGCCTTGTTGGTATTGGCCTGGGGTGGGGGAATGTACCCTATGACCTTGCGGCAGTACTTGTTTTATCTGGCTTTCTCTTCTTGTACTTGCTGGATTTGTTCCTCGAGGCAGGTAATACTGATAGCCGTGAGGAAACCCGCCAGTCATTTAAGAAAATGGGCTTCATGCCGGCAACTGCAACGCAATTTCTCAACTTTATCTTCCTGGCTGTTGCGGCTGGTTTTTGTGAGGAGGTCATTTATCGCGGCTTCATGATCACTTATTTGCAGAACTTACTGGGAACCGGACTGGCGGCCACCACTGCAATACTCGTCCTCCCCGCCGTTGCGTTTGGATTCGGGCATTTTTATCAGGGCGGTAAAGCCGTCTTGAAGATTATCCTGATGGCGATTCTGTTCGGCTTCTTTTACTTACGTACCAATACGCTCTGGCCGCTCATGTTGCTGCATACGGCTATTGATATTGTAGGAGGCCTGATGAGTTGGTGGTTGTTGAGGACGCCCAATGATGACTAGTCATTTAAAACATCACTTCTCCCGCTTAGCGAACCAGGGTTTCCGGACCAAGGCAAAACAATGCATCCAGGATGGAGAGTCCTGGCTGGAAGCCATGGCGATCAGTAAAGACCTGCTGATATTCCGGCAAACTATCGGCAATGCCCCCGGGCCAAATGGTCCCTGGAGTTCCCGGACGCAAAAAATCCTGGGAGGTATTAACCTCAACCGGAGCTTGTAACAACTGCAAGGTTTTTGTGAGCAGTGTGTGGTTAAGTTCCCATAAGGTTGAGTGGCGGAAGCGTAGAATCGAGAAAAGGTCTTCGGCGTAGTAATCAAAATAGGGCGCACGGCCGTAGGCCGTGCGGATTGATTGCTCGTGCGTGCGCGCCCAATCCTGCTGGTAGCTAATGGTGACTTCCGTAATAGGTTGCGCCTGATGCTTCCCTTTCGCCAGGGGGACAGAAAGGACTTGTGGACCGTTTGGCCCGATGATGTGACAACGATTACGGAAGCCTCCCTTTTGGTAATTCTCCTTGGCTTCGAGCGTCCAGGAATCGGCATCGGCAGCGAATCTTATCCAGTGGGCTGGAGGGAAATAGGCTGTTGGAGTCCGGAAGCAAATTCCTTTTTTCATAACAATTGACGGCTTACTGTGTTAGGTTGGCAAAAGTACTTCCTCATGGCGGAAACCTCCATTTTTGAACAAAAGATCGATCCCATTTATCAGGCAAGTGGAGCGCTTGTTGCCGTACTCGTGTTTGATATTCTCGGTTCAGGTCTTGGTGCTGCTTCTGATGACATTGTCTCTTCGAGGTGGCCCTGGTTGGTAGCAGCAAGTTTCTTGCTTTTCTACGCTGTTTTTAATGCCATCATGAGTGCCACGAGTAAAAACCTGATGAAGTACTGGGGGCGCAGTATCTATTCCTTCCTGGGGCTTGCCTTAGGCGCCGGCCTTTTGGCCTGGGGATTTAGCGGCATACCCATCGGAGAGGCCGGGTCCTATAAATGGATATTTTTTGTGGTGACCTTCGGGTACCTCGTATTTCTCTGCATGGTCGCCTTCATGAAAAACATTGTTGAGTTCGCTCAGAAAGAAGAGTGGAACCGTCCGAAGTTGCGGCAGAAGAAGCGGCGGAGATAGTCCCCCTTTTAACCGCCCGGACCAAATAGCACTGTTGATGCGCGCTTGGAATATTTTGGGGCGCGGACGCAGGTGCGGGGAAAGTTATCAAGGCGGAGATTCAACTACATTTTTTCTATCCTACCAGTGTCAGTATCTGTCGTCGGGAGTTACCTTGCGGTCGACATTGAACGCAGAATTTTCACTCCATGAAATCGTTGTTACTTCGTCCTTATGCTACCTACGTTCGGCGACAGGTGCAATCCATGGCCGCCCGCGCTGCTGCTGCGCAGCAGGAGATCATGAAAGACCTCGTCCGCACAGCTCGGGATACCCGATTTGGTAAGGATCATGATTTCGCCGGCATTAAAACGTACGAAGACTTCAAGGCCCGTGTGCCCATCGTGGACTATGAGGCTTTTCGCCCCTACGCTGACCGTATTCGGGACGGGGAAGCTGATGTATCGTGGGTAGGCAGACCGAAATACTTTGCGAAGACAAGCGGAACCACCAGTGGCGTGAAATACATACCACTAACCCGGCAAAGCATTCCCAACCATTTCGGCACTGCCCGCAATGCCCTGTTCAGTTACATCTCTGAGACAGGAAAGAGTAAGTGGCTGGACGGTAAAATGATCTTCCTGTCCGGCAGTCCGGAAATGGATGATACCAACGGTGTCCCTACAGGACGGCTCTCGGGTATCGTCAATCACCAGGTACCTGCCTGGTTACGAACGAATCAACTGCCTTCCTACCCAACGAACTGCATTGAAGATTGGGAGACCAAACTGGAGCGAATCGTAGACGAAACGATCAACGCAGATATGCGTCTCATCTCGGGCATACCGCCCTGGGTACAGATGTACTATGAGCGGTTACTTGCCCGGAGTGGTAAGTCCAGTATTCTGGAGTTGTTCCCGAACCTGGAAATGTTTGTCTACGGAGGCGTAAACTTTGAGCCTTACCGTAACAGCCTTGAAAACCTGCTTGGGGGACGTATACCGAGCGTTGAGACTTATCCGGCAAGTGAAGGATTCATAGCTTTTCAGGATAGCCAGACGGAACCCGGCTTATTGCTCAATGCCGATAGTGGCATCTTTTTTGAATTTATTCCTGCGGGGGAAATATTTGATGAACAACCCACACGGCTGCGGCTTGACCAGGTTGAGACCGGAGTTAATTATGCGATCATTCTCAATACCAATGCAGGTCTTTGGGGATATAATATCGGAGATACCGTAGAGTTTGTTTCCCTGGAGCCATACCGCCTATTGGTTACCGGACGCATCAAACATTACATTTCAGCCTTCGGAGAACACGTAATCGGCAAAGAGGTGGAAATGGCCATGCGGGAAGCTGCGGCGCAACACTCGGTGGAAGTTCGGGAGTTTACGGTTGCTCCACAAGTAAGCCCTGCTACTGGCTTACCCTATCACGAATGGATGGTGGAATTCGGTACGCCTCCCCAACAACCAGAGCAGTTTGCTGCGGATCTTGACGCAGCCATGGTGAAACAGAATATATACTATCAGGACCTGATCAAAGGCGAAGTGCTACGCCCCTGCGTAGTGACGCGTGTCCCAACTGACGGTTTTCGGCAGTATATGAAATCTCAGGGCAAGCTGGGAGGGCAGAATAAGGTGCCGCGGTTAAGTAACGACCGGAAGATCGCTGACTTTTTGGGCAACCTGTAGCGGCGGCTTTAGCCGCAAGCTGGCATGATAGGTGGTGAGTATCCACCCATAGTTCGCCCGCTGTTTGATGCTTTCTTAGCACCTGCGTTCGCGCCGAGGTAAGTCTGCGGCTGAAGCCGAGACTACTGGATAACGGGAAGTGGCAAAGTCCCTAGTTTTATAAAGGCGGTAAAGATGAATGACTTAGGACCTGCAGTAGCTGCGGCTTCAGCCGCAAGCTAGTTGGTGTCTAATCTTTCAGGTATCCTCGTTTAATGAGCCTGCTCTTCGATCCTTTCTTAGCACCTGCGTTTGCGCCCTGATAAGTCTGTGGCTGAAAGCATGAAAACGAAAAATCCCCCACCCATCCGAAGATGAGTGGGGGATTTTATTTGAAACCTAGTAATGGGTTTCGGTCGGTAGCTTACTTGAAGATGTAACGGATACCGATCTGTCCCTGCCAACGGCTGGACTGGATGCCACTGTCGTCAAGGAATGGATCGATCTCGTTGTTCTCGTCAAGACGATCAGGATCGAAGCTGAAGGTAGGCGTGTTGGTACCATCAATGAATCCTTCGAAGGTGAGTAGTTCGTACTGTCCTGGGATGAACGTACGGCGTCCCCAATTCTTGTTGATCAGGTTGGTAAAGTTGAACACGTCGAAACTCAACTGAAGCTTATGCTTAGGGTTGCCGAGTGGAATATCCTGCAAAAAGCGGAAGTCAAGAACAGTTGCCCAAGGGCCAAACTGGCTGTTACGCTCCGCGTACTGGCCGCGGTTTTCGCTAGTGTACTCATCGTTGCTCAGGTAGCGGTCAAGTGCTTCCCACTGTTCAGCTGGGCTGAAACCACCGTCCTCTACTAAGTTAATGTCAGCCTGGGTAGCAGGAATGAAAATGAGGTTACGCTCGCGGCTGTCTTCATTATTCAGGTTACCACGGTCATTGTAGATGAGGCTGTAAGGACGACCTTGCTGTGTCTCAGAGAAGAGTGTAATCGTTGATCCCCATCCTTCCGGGCCATTAAGGCGGTAAGAAACAGTACCAACGAAACGGTGTCCTGCAGCGAAGTCAGAGCGGGTCAATGGCTGGTCGAAGTTACGACCACCAATGCTGTTAAGGCCACGCCACTGTGAGCTGTTCTGGCTGGAGGTGCCATCAAATACTGCGTAAGCATCACCATAAGAGTAGCTGAACTGAGTGAACAGACCATTAGAGAATGGTTTGCTTAAAGATGCCGTAAAGTTGTAAGCATATCCTTCACTGGTATTGTAGCCAAGCATGATGCGCGTGTAAGTGTCGTCAATCTCATCACGACGGTTGAAGATCGGACGATCATCAGGTGTACCAGTGAGGTTCTCGGTAGAAGGACGCAGGTTCAGGTTCTGGTAGGCAACATTCTGGATGGTCTTGTTGAACAAGAGGTCAATATTACCGATGAAACCAAATGGCAGTTTCTTATCGAGCGAGAGGTTTACTTTCAGGAATTGTGGCAGTTTGAAATCTTCTGCGAAGAGATCAATTTGTCCACCTTGAGGAGCATTGTTAACATCTACGTCGGTCGGAATCTGTTGCTGTACGTCTGGCTCGAAGAAGATAACGTCGTCATTGTTCGCGAAGAAACTTCCTACGTTCTGTCCGTAGTTATTGAAAGCACCACCGACCCAAACGAGGGGCGCGCGGCTGGTGAAGATACCTACACCACCACGTACCTGAGCGTCATTGTTACCATTGACGTCCCAGTTGAATCCGATCCGTGGGCTAATCTGGAGCTGTGGCTTGATGAATTCGCCAACACGTGCACCACGGAGGTCATATCCTTCTGCCTCAAGCAGAGGAATTGTGTTGTTGTTGAATACTTCATTCTCAGGGGTGTCCTGGTAGAATGGAACATCAAAACGGAGACCAGCGGTGAAAGTGAAATCGTTAGATACCTGAATCTTATCCTGGAAGTAGAAACCAGCGGTTCCTGCGTTAAACGCAGCAATTGCTTGGCTGTCATCACCTGATACGTTGTCAACCAGGGAGAAGTTACGACTATAGTCTGCGGCTGGGCCTCCGTCAAGGAATGTTTGTAAGTCAGGGAATTCGTAATTACCGTAGTTGAACGCAATAAATAGGTTTTCTGCACGGTAGAATTCGAGGTTAGCACCAATAGTAAAATTGTGCTTTCCCTTGTAAATTTCAAAGTTGTTGTTGATGGTCAGAACATCCTGGTTCAGGAGGTTGGCTGAAGAGAATGGCTCTCCTCCAAAAGTGATACCGCCACTACCATCGTCAATGAATACGCGAGGGAAAGGCTGGCCAGCAGGGTCCCGGTCGTCACGCTGAGCAGTAAAACCGATCGTAAGTGCGTTAGACATGTTATTGTTGATAAGCGTATTGAGCTCGAGGGAAGTAGAGTAGGTCTTGGCAACAAATTGCTCAGATCCGTTCAGGAAGCGAATGTTGGTAAGGTTAGACTGAACACCCTCAAGGTTATCAGCTCCTACGTAACCAAAACGGAATGCCAGCTTGTTCTTATCGTTAAGGTTGTAATCAAACTTAACGTTCAACTTGTCAGAGTTGAGGAAGCGATTGTTCTCAGTGAAGGTTCCTGGCTCGTAGCCGTACTCGTTGCGGAGAAAGTCACCTAGTGAATTGATCCGGTCTAAGTCACTGTCACCCAGGTAGGTGCCAAAGTCGAAGGGTAGGGGCGTTTCTTCACGCTGGCGCTCGTAGTTCACAAAATAGAACAGCTTGTCTTTGATGATTGGTCCACCAATACGGAAGCCTGAGGTCTGCGCAGTGAAAGGAGCAATGTCACCACCTTCAGGTAGCTCGGTAGAAATCAGCTGCTGGTTACGGAAGAAGGTGTAAACAGAGGCTTCAGTGTCGTTCGTTCCAGAGCGGGTAATGGCCGAGATGGCCGCACCTGCGAAACCAGCTACACGAACATCAAATGGGGCGACGTTGATTTGGAAAGACTCGATAGCATCTACAGAGATTGGGGATACACCCGTCTGACCACCGTTGAAACCAGACCCGGCAAGACCGAATACGTCATTGTTTACCGCACCGTCCACGTAAAAGGCATTGTAACGGTTGTTCATACCACCTACAGAAATGGAGAACCCGTCGTTACCTTCAGACACCGTTGCTTGCGGCGTGAGGCGGGCGTAATCACCAACTGCACGGGCGACGGTAGGAAGAACGTCGATTTGCTCTTCCGTTACAGAAGTCTCAGCACCAGTAGCGTCACCGTTAAAGATGTCAGCACGGCTGGAAACAACCTCTACTCCGGCAAGCTCAACTGCGTCAGTACTCATCTGAGGGCTGAACTGGAACGCCTGACCAAGCTGGAGGTAAACGCCGTCCTGTACAACAGGCTCGTAACCTACATAGGTAGTGGTGATGATGTATGGACCACCAACGCGCATACCTGGCAAACGGAAGAAACCGTCAACGTCAGTAATGTTACCGTAAGTAGTACCTGATGGAGTGTGAACTGCCTGAACGGTTGCACCGATCAGTGGTTCGCCGGTAGATTTATCGGTAAGCTTACCGAAGATGGAACCGGTGGTTACCCCCTGGGCTGCGAGCGTAGTAGATGCTGCAGCGATCAGAAGGAAGACCGTGAAAAGTTGGGTCAAAATCCTCATGAAGGAAAAATTTGAATTAGTTGATTAAGCCACTAGGGCCTGTAACACGCCGCAAAGGTCATACACTGCCGCCAAGGCAATGTTAACCCAACGTTAAGTCTTACGTAATAACCAATTCTACCCCATATTCTTACGGCTGCTTATTGTTTATCCTGCCTTGCAAACACCCGCTTCAACAAATCAGTGTTTCGTAATGCCGGATTTTGACGCAATTCGCTTTCTTTTATTTCTACTAAAGCAAACATTCCTTGGAGTGCGCGCTGGGTAACATAGGCATCCAACTCCGGATTAGTTTTTTTCACAAACGGGATTTTATTGTAGGCTGTAACGGCCTTTTTCCAGATTTCATTGGCATTTACCTCATCCAATGCCTCCCGAATGACGGGTTGGAACTCTCCAGCAAGCGGACTACCGGTCTTTGACTCCAGGTAACGGGTGGCAGCATCCTGATTTCCCATTAGTAGGTTCATGGCGTCGGTAATCGTGAGTTGTTTGATCGCATCTACGAAGATCGGACCTGCTTTGGTGGCCGCTAACTCAGCGGCGCGGTTAATTCGCTCGGTCAGATCCTGCTCAAGGTTGCCAAAGCCCGGAAGAGAAGAGACTTTATTGACAACTCCGCGCGCCTCCTCGGGCAATAGAATTTTGTAAGGACTGCCGTAGTAACCATCGGCAGCGCTAAGAGAAGTGACTGCTTTGCCTACCCCCTGATTAAGTGCCTCCTTAAGCGCGTCTCCGACTTCACCCTGAGAAAGTGGAGATTCTCCACGAAGAACAGCATCGGCTTTATCGGCCGCCTTATTAAGTAGCTTATTAAACTGTGCATTTGCCGGTGCGGCGAGCAACAGCAATACAAAAACACTAAATGCCTGAAGGGAGTAAGAGATTCGCATATAACTTCGTTTTGGTCAAGTGTAATAACGACAGGATTTGGCCAAGGATGTAATCAATGGCGTTAAGATTGTCGTAAAAAGACCAAAGGGTAGGACTTACCAGGTCACCTGGCGCCCAAAAGGGCGCCGGTAATCCCAATTACGTTTCCGCTGATCAGGCAGGGTATATTCCAGAAATAGACCGACAATTTTGTCAGTCCGGGGAGTCATCGCGTTTATTCTTCGTTCCTGGCGATAAAATGCTTCCAGTTTTATTCGGTCAGAGAGTTCGTAGGACAAACCAGTAGTCCAGCGTAATCTGCTCCACTCATTCTTCTGGTCAAAACGGTAGCGACCTTCATATTCGATGACCCCTGAGAGGCGCTTTCCCAGGTCTGTCGCAAGGCCAAGACGTGGGCGAAGGGATACCCGACGTAAACTGCCTCGTTCTCCCGGAGGTCGGTCCTGCTGGTAGCGTAATCTGGATTCCAGGGTGAAGGGGCTGTTTCCGATAGGGAGCTTTCCGTTAAAATCACTGAATACCCGCCAGGTGGAAGCTGCCCCTTTTCGGCCGAGCTCATAGCGCGTTCCACCCGTAATGCTCATCTTTTTACCGATTCTGCGATTGCCAGCCAGGAGGAATAAATAACTACCGTCGCTGGGGGCGGTAAACGCTGTCCGGTATTCCAAATCAAGGGCATACCCCCAGTCAGGCGTGACCTCGTGCTCGAACGAGGCCCCCGTCCAACTTTCAGCCTGTGCGGTCAACAGGAAGGGAAACAGGATAAGTGATAGGGTTAACAGGCGCATATAATGGTTAAGCTTGGTCTTCTTCAGTCGGGATTCCTGCTTGAATTAGTTGACTAAGATGCTGGTACAGCGATTCGTATTCTGGTTGATCCGCTAGTAATTTAAGGTGTCTTTCCATGGTAGCTGTATCGCCACGGGCCGCAGCACCAGTTTGGGTTAGCCGGGGTTCAGCACCAGTTTGTTTGAGCGCGGTGTTTTTAATGATGGGCAGAAGGGCAGTGAAGGGAATGCCCTTTTGATTACATAGCTCATGGCTGATCTGATAGAGCCAGGTAACAAAATTATTGCTAAAAACAGCCGCTAAGTGTAGTTGTGCACGTTGCTGATCATCAAGAGAGTAAGCATCATCACTTAATCTATTGCATAATTCACAAAGCACCTGCGTAAGCGCCGCATTGTCGCTATAGTAAACCAAAGGGAGATCCCTCCAGTTCGTAACGGTTTCTCCCTGGCGCAGAGATCTTATTGGCCAAAGTGCCCCCCTTGAATCGAAATAGGCGTTGATTCGGGTGATGGGGGTGGCACCGCTGGTGTGGATGATTGGAATATTGGGGGGAAGTTGCAAAGAGAGTTCTGAAGAAACGCTGGCAATTACATTGTCTGGAACAGCAATAAAAACCAGGTAGGGCTCTAGAGGGATGTCTGCCAGCCTGATGACGCGAACTGGCCAGTCGGCCACCCGGTCGGGGTCTCTGCTGGCAAGCGCAACATCGTAATCATGTTCTTGTAGTATCCGGACCAGGTGCCAGGCAAGATTGCCGGCACCAACAACAATGATTTCCTGCATGCGGTAAAGGTAAGTAGTGTATTGTTTGTTGTCGGGGCGCTAACGCAGGTGCTGGGTTTTGGAATAAATAGCCTTGGTGAGTCGCTCAAGCATCAGTTCTTATGGTATTTTGGCCGCCTAATTATTCATTTCCCCCATAAGATCAATAGCATGTCGACCATTAAACTTACCGAATACTCCCATGGCGCAGGCTGTGGCTGCAAAATTGCTCCGGCAGTACTCGATACCATTCTCGGGCAAACTAAAAAAGGGCCGGAGTACCCCAATTTACTGGTGGGCAATAACGAACGGGACGATGCCGCCGTTTATGACCTTGGGGATGGTACGGCAGTTATATCTACTACGGACTTCTTTATGCCGATCGTCGACGACCCGTTGACTTTTGGCCGCATCGCGGCTACGAATGCTATCAGTGATGTCTATGCTATGGGCGGTACTCCAATGATGGCCATTGCCATTCTGGGATGGCCGATCAATACACTACCCCCTGAGGTGGCAGGACTCGTTGTCGAAGGCGGCCGCCAAGCGTGTGCAGATGCCGGCATTCCACTTGCCGGCGGGCACAGCATTGATAGTCCGGAACCAATCTTTGGCCTCGCAGTTAATGGTCGGGTACAAATTAGCCACCTTAAGAAAAACGGTGGCGCCAGGGTAGGGGATCAACTCTTTCTCACCAAGCCAATTGGCGTAGGGATTCTGTCGACTTCCCAGAAGAAGAAGAAACTGTTGCCCGAACACAGTCACCTCGCCGCCGAGCAAATGGTTCGCCTCAATAAAATCGGCGCCACGCTGGGCACCTTAGACTACGTTCACGCCATGACGGATGTTACCGGATTCGGATTACTCGGCCACCTGACCGAAATGTGCCGTGCCAGTGATGTTTCCGCCACCGTTAGGCTCGCAGATGTTCCGCTAATAGATGAAGCCATCCTGGACCATTACCTGGCAGAAGGTTGTATCCCCGGAGGCACTAAGCGCAACTGGGCAAGCTACGGAGAACACGTTTCCCTGAATAACGAGCGGGCAAAGTGGCTCCTCGCTGACCCGCAAACGAGTGGCGGACTACTCTGTGCCGTTGATCCTAAGCACGCTGCCGCCTTTATTGAGACCTGTGCTGACGGTGGCCATCCGGTAAAAGCGCTGGGAGAGATCGTTGAACAGCGTGATCACCTTGTTAGCGTTCAGTAGCGGCAGATTGCATCATGCCGGTTGAACAATACTCCTCGTATCGGGCTTATGCTGACAACCAAAGTGCTTGATCAATGACTCCTGTTTTAAATATTGCATTACTCCCCGAAGGCCATACGCATCAGATAGATCACGGTGATTATAAGGTCTTGTTAAGCAATGTGGACGGAGAAGTTTTTGCCGTTGAATCAAAGTGTAGTCATTTCGGCCTGCCCCTCGAACGGGCAGCGCTGCAGGGCCATAGCCTTCGTTGCCCATTTCACCACGCCTGTTTCGACGTTCGCAATGGCAAGCAGCTTGAAGCACCGGGATTGGATGGCATCGCTACTTTTGCCGTTGCGGTTAAAGAAGAACAGATATATCTCGCGGAACAGCCTACCCAAACGCCTGACCCGACAACTGGTGTCCAGGCTCCCATGGACCCGACGGCTCATTTTGACTATATCATCGTCGGTGGAGGCATCGCCGCTGCCAATGCCGTCTACGGTATCCGAGAGCACGACCTAACCGGAAGTGTACTACTCATTACCGCTGAGGACTTGCCTCCTTACGACCGGACGCACGTCAGTAAAGCGCTGATGGCAGGAGGAAAAGACGCTGCGCAAGACCTGGTCTTGCACTCTGAGGCCTTTTATCAGAACATGGGAGTTCAGCTGCTAGAGGCTACGGTGGCTGAGCAGGTGGATGTCACCAACAAGACTATTACAACGACCAATAATTCTTTTACCTACGGAAAAGTCCTGCTGGCTACTGGAGGTAGCCCACGGGTGTTACCCGGTTGTGAAGGCGAAAATGTGTACACCGTACGCAACGCAAACGACGGTCAGGCAATACGCGAGCGCGTTTCTCCCGGTGACAATGTTGTAATCATTGGGAGCAGCTTTATCGGACTTGAAACGGCCATGAGTCTGGGTAAGCAGACAGACAATATTACCGTTGTTGCTCCTGAGGAATTGCCACTCGCGCGCGTTTTCGGAAATGAGGTAGGTACTTACGTGAAGACCTTGCACGAAAAAGCCGGGGTGACATTCAAGCTTGGTCGCCGGACCAGTAGCTTCATCAAGGACAACGGTAAAATTAAGGCCGTAGTACTGGACGATGGGACGGAATTATCTGCCGACCATATTGTTGTAGGCATTGGGGTAACGCCCGCCACCGGATACCTCAAAGGACTAGCTCTTGATGGAGATGGTGGGATCAAGGTAGATAATCACCTGGCTGCCAATGTTCACAATGTGTGGGCGGCCGGAGACATCGCCCGTTACCCAGACCGGGAAGGAGCTTTGCGGATTGAACATTGGAAAGTTGCTGCCCAGCAGGGGCGAATAGCGGGGAAAAATATGGCCGGATCAGCGATCCCTTACACCATGCTTCCATTTTTCTGGAGCAATCAACAGGGGGTCAATTTCCGGTATGCAGGACACGGTAAAGATTTTGATCAGATCCGTTTTTCCGGCACCCCTGGTGAAGGCCCATTTTTGGCCTTTTACCTTAAAGACGAAAGGGTTCAGGCAGTTCTTGGAGTTAAACGTGATGCGGAGACAGCAGCAATTGCCAACCGTCTCTCCGCAAATGAAATGCCGGCAGCAAACCAGTTGCTGGAAACAAACTGGCTACCTGAGCACCAATAGTTCTTGTTCCGACTATTCGAGTGCATCAAGTGCACTGTGGCTAGAGGAAATACTTACGTTAAGGTTAAAATTTGTAAAAGAACATGTGAAAGTTGCTACCAAGATTAGGTGCTTGGCAACGGTATCTCTATGATTGCAGTCAATACTGATAGATTGTGAAACAATTTATTAGCACTATCCTGCCTTTGATTCATTCATACCTAAACCCTTTCGTGATGCGAATTTTTCTCCTCTGCTTTCTGTTTTTTGCCGGCCTTAATTCCACAAACGCCGCCTTTGCAGTTGCCAGTCCACCTCCTGCGGCCAAAGAAGTTACATCAGCAGATTTAAGCCGGAAAACTGTGGAAGCACAACTTGGCCGCAAACTTAAATTTAAAGAGCGGGTTGCTTTGTCCATCGCCCGGGGTAAGATGAAACGCGCGGAACGCCGTAAGGCAAGAGGAGGATCTACGGATGGGTTAGCCATTGCGAGCTTTGTGCTCGGCGTTTTGGGGTTTTTCGTTTTCTTTACCGCTGTTCCTGCGCTGGTGTTAGGCATCATTTCGCTTGGTCGCTACAACCGGGGAGAATATTATACGGGTAAAGGATTAGCCATTGCTGGCGTTGTTCTTGGCGGTTTAGTCATTTTCCTTGTCCTATTGTTTCTGGGCTTATTTGCCATCGCATTTGGGTAATAGCTCCATCTTACTAAAGGATATAAGATCAGAGGGAGCCCTATTTGGTAAGATGTCGTAGCTTTCTGCAAAACACAGAGACTATGAGATATTCTTTACTCATCCAGCTATTCCTCATATCGTTTTTTGCGAATGCACAGCAAGATATATTCCAACGACTGCCACTGCCTGACAACGGTAGAGTAGGAGATATTGTGTCACCGGCAGCTTTTCTTGGCTACGAGCTTGGTGAGCGTTTCACGGAATATGCGCGCTCGGTAGAGTACTTTAAAATGCTCGCTAATGCTAGTGAGCGCATTCACATTGAGCAGTATGGAGAGACATACGAGCAGCGTCCACTGTTACTGCTAACGATTAGTGCAGAGGAAAACATGGCCAACATCGAGACCATCCGGGCAAACCAGATGAAACTCGTAGAGGCCAGCACTAGGGCGCGGTCGCAGGTGCAAAGTATGGTAGAGGGGCATCCCGTGATTAACTCATACAGCTACAATATCCACGGAAACGAAGCTTCTTCGACGGAAGCTGCCATGCAGGTAGCCTACGAACTGGCTACCACCAAGGACGCCAGCCTCCTGGCTGCTTTGAAGGAGACGGTCAACTTGTTGTTTATCTGTATCAATCCGGACGGACGCGACCGCTATGTCTACTGGGCCAATTCCGTTGCCCGACACACCGGCGGCGAATCTCCGAGTGACCTGGAACACTATGCTGCCTGGCCTAACGGCAGAACAAACCACTACTGGTTTGACCTTAACCGCGACTGGGTATGGGGCGTACACCCCGAGAGCCGCGGCCACACCGCGGCCTACCAAAAATGGATGCCTCAGGTACATACTGACTATCACGAGCAGGGCTACGACGCTAACTACTTTACCGTACCGGGAACGACTCCACGCAACCTCCTTCTCCCGGATGACTACGAAGTATGGGCAGACACCTTTGGCCGCGCAAATATTACGGAGTTCAACAAGAAGTCGCTCAGCTACTTCACACGCGATCGTTTTGATTTCTATTACCCATCCTACGGCTCCAGTTATCCTTCGGTAATGGGGGCAATAGGTATGCTGACCGAGCAAGGCGGTATTGGTGGCCACCGGGCGATTGAAACGGAAGACGGTTATGTCCTGACCCTGCGCCAGCGGGTATACGATCACTACACTACCAGCCTCGCGCAAGTGAAAGCTGCAGCCCGGAACCGAGAGGCGCTGATCAACTACAGCATCGATGCGTGGAACCCATTGAATAGTAAATCCTCCTCAACAACTTACATCATTGAAAATGATGGTTCGGAGTACGTAGAGGACGTACTTAAAATGTTGCTCTCCAACGGGGTGAAGGTGCGCAAGACCACTGCTGCCCTCTCTGCCCAGCTAACTAATTTCCGCACCCGCGACCGCGCCCAGACCAAACTGCCGGCAGGAAGCCTCGCCATTAGTGCAGATCAACCCCGTCATCTGTTCATCAATTCTATTCTTAGCCAAGACCTGCAGATCGAGGATAGTGTGATGTATGACATGTCGACCTGGTCCGCGCCAATAGCTTATAATCTTGAAGCTTACGTTTCCTCTGCGCCACTCCAGGTGGATACTGAGGAAGCCAGTCTGGACGACTTCAGTCAAGGTCGAATGATCCCTGTTGGTAGCACTGCGGGCAAGCCATACGCCTGGGTCATAGGGTGGGGGCAGCGCCGCGCTCCCAAAGCGCTGGGGAAACTCTGGGCAGCAGGTTACCGGGTACGCTCCGCTATGTCGCCTTTCACGGCGGATGATGGCACAGCCTTTGCCGCAGGAAGCCTTATTGTCCTTTCTGGTCGTAACGACGCTAAAAACGATCAGGAAACAGATGCCATGATGACCACTTTGGCAGAAGATCTCTCCATCGACATCCACCGCTTTACTACGGGACGGATGAAGGATGGCATGGACCTGGCAAGCACCCGGAACTTTCCCGTAAAACAGCCTAAAGTGGCCTTGCTCATTGAGCCACCCTTTAACGTGTACACAGCCGGACAACTCTACTTCCTGTTCGATTATGAGACGGAGCTCCCGATGGACCGCATTCGTATTTCTACGCTGGAGCAAACTGATATTCCCCGTTTTGGCTCGCGGTATGGCTACACCGACCTAAATGACTACGATGTCGTGATCTTACCTGAAGCCCGTAATCTCGGTGCTGTTTTCGGTGAGAAAGGCCAGGCAAAACTGCGGGATTGGATCAGAGGAGGTGGTACACTGGTTGCTATTGGCTCTTCTGCCAGTTTCTTTACTGAATCATCTGGCTTTTTAAAGTCGCAGGAGGTGATCACCCCACCAGCGGACACTTCCTCCAAAAAGGATGTTCTTGCGTACGCAGACCGCACTGATTACTTTGGCAAGCAGCGCATCCCCGGCGCAGCACTCAACAGCACGCTAGACATTACTCACCCTTTAGCGTTTGGACTCAAGCCTGAGGTATACACCCTGAAGTTTGGCGCTGCTTCCCTAAAGCCCGGCGAGAGCCTGCACTCCGTAGGTCGCTACGTTGAGGATGCTACCCAGCTCCTTGCCTCGGGCTACGCTTCTTCGGCAAACCTGGAGGCGCTTTCTGGCAATACCTGGGCGGGGGTACGTCCATTGGGTAGCGGGAAAATCGTTTACTTCATGGATAACCCACACTACCGGATGTTCTGGCGTGGTCCCAGCCGGATGATGCAGAATGCGGTAATGATTGTGCCGGGAATGTAGCATAATTGAGGGCTGGTATCCCAAGGTATCAGACCGTCAACAAATAGGCCGCTACTACGTTGAATGGTTGGACAGCGTGAGCTTTGGGTTTCTTATAAATCTGTAGCAGCGAGGGTTTGACCTTTCAATGTATTAGCGGCTTAACAATTTACCCACTTACGCCAGGGCATCAGCCCACGTCATGTTCCCGACGGGATATTCATTATCTTTGCAGCGCTGGCAAAACCAGCACCACCTGTATAACTTCCCGGACGAGTGCATGTTACTGGGAACCTTAATTTTTGTCTATGCAACGATTACTCTTATTGCTACCGCTGATGCTTTTATTGACGGCTTGCGGAGAAGAGGTTAACCCCAATTACGCTGAGGAGGTAAAGGACCCGGAGTTCTATCACCGCTCGATGAAGCAGTTGACGGACGTGATTGTCCATGACATCTTCAGCCCGCCGCAGGCGGGCCGTATTTACGCCTACGCCAGTATTGCCGGGTACGAGGCGCTGGCTGCCGGAGACCCTGCTTTGCAGACGCTTGCGGGACAAATCCCCCATCTGGAAGCGGTACCTGCTCCTCCTGCCGGAGTAGAAGTCAGTTATCCGATCGCGGCAGTTGCCGCACAGTTGGAGACGGGTAAAAGCCTCATCTTCAGCGAAGAGAAAATGGAGAAGTTTGACTCTACTATCATGGCGGAAATTGATGCGATCGGGGTGCCTGATGACGTACTTTTCGCTTCAATTGACTACGGCAAATCTGTAGCCAACCACGTTATCGCCTGGTACGATGGTGACAACTACAAGCAGAGCCGGACTTTCCCAAAGTACTCCATCACTAATGACCCAAGTAAATGGCAACCAACACCTCCGGATTACATGGACGGTATTGAGCCTAGTTGGGGAAAGATTCGCCCGTTTGCACTTGACCGTCCTGACCAATTTAAGCCAGCTCCACCTACGGAATACAGCGAAGACAAGAACAGTGACTGGTGGAAAGGGGTAGAAGAAGTTTACACTGCTCTAGACACCGATGACCCAGCAGAGATGGAAGAGCGTAAGGCAATTGCTCAGTTTTGGGACTGTAACCCCTACGTTAGCCATCACGTTGGGCACGTAATGTTTGCCACCAAGAAAATTACCCCTGGTGGTCACTGGATCAACATTGCAGCAATCGCTGCACGCACGGCTAAAGCTGACCTGGCAACCACGGCTACCGCTTACGCCATGACAGCAATGGCGATGCACGATGGCTTTATCAGCTGCTGGGACGAGAAGTACCGTTCAAGTCTCGTTCGCCCGGAAACCTTCATCAACCGTAAAATTGACGAAGAGTGGCGTCCATTGCTGCAAACGCCTCCTTTCCCCGAGCATACTTCCGGGCACTCCGTAGTAAGTCGGGCATGTGCCGTTGCACTGACGGATATTTTTGGCGATGACTTTGCTTTCGTCGATGATTCAGAGGTGGAATATGAGTTGCCCGAACGAAGCTTTACCAGCTTCTACGCGGCCAGTGAAGAGGCCGCTTTAAGCCGGTTGTACGGTGGTATTCACTACCGACCAGCCATTGATGATGGTGTAACGCAGGGCGAAGAAGTCGGCAAGCACCTGATCAGCCGAATTCAGCCGATGAGGGCTGTGAGCAAAAAGAAATAACCCTGAACCGGGAGGCCCGCAAGATTGGCCTTCCGGTTTTTTTCGCTCGTCAGGTTAACGATGCTATTGGTAGAAAAAGAAGGGAGTAGGAGAGAAGTGCCGATAATTCCTAAACAAGTCATCGTAATTTTGAGCGATGAACACGATGCTGCTCTTTTTAGGCCAATTGCTGCTTTACCTGCTCCTGATGCTGTACGATGAGTATGCTGGTCAGCTACTCGCCATCATTTTGGGCGCAATCATCTTTGGGATCTGGATAATCAGCCTTATCGTCGAACTCATTCAGCCCAGCCGGGTTAAAAAGAACTACTACCGCTTTATGGTAACAGGATGGCTCGCTCCGGGCATCGCCCTGGTCATATTTATACTGTTACGCGGCGGAATCGGCTGGATGTCATGAAATCAATCATCACTTTTTGGGTTAATCGGTATTACGCTTTCGGCTACGCCCTGAAGGGAGTACGCGATTTCTTTCAGAATCATGATCCGGCTAAGGTGCACATCCTTGCTTTCGTGGGGATGTCAGCGATCGCCTGGTACCTCGATTTTGCCATGTGGAAGTGGATTGTATTTTTCCTCTGTTCCGCGTTGGTGCTGGCAACTGAGGCCCTCAATACAGCCATTGAATATATCGTGGACTTAGTATCACCAGATTACCATGAACTAGCTGGTAAGGCAAAAGATATGGGGGCCGCAGCTGTATTCTTTACGGCGCTTTTTTCCGCCATTATCGCTGGGATGATGATCTGGGATGAGTTTTTTTCTATCGGGGTGTAGTGAATGATGCTATTGAGCAGGCGACACTGCTATTCATTTTCCAGGACAAATGCTTTCGCTGTACGTGCAAAGCCTGATACTTCGCATCAAATGATTACTGAAGCCTTTGATGCGCTATCTCCCTTCTGTATTCTACCTTTGCGGTCCAATCAAGAAAACAACTCGCTATGAAAGCATACGTATTTCCCGGACAAGGCGCTCAGTTCAGTGGTATGGGCAAGGATCTTTTTGACCTTAGCCCCGAAGCCAAAGCGTTATTCCAACAGGCTGATGATGTCTTGGGGTACTCCCTCTCAAAAGTGATGTTTGAAGGTTCAGACGAAGAACTGCGCCAGACTAAGATTACTCAGCCTGCCATCTTTACGCACTCTGCGATCTCTTACCTGATTGCTGAGGACATCGAACAGCCTACGGCTGTTGCCGGACACAGTCTCGGAGAGTTTTCGGCCCTCGTTGCTGCCGGTGCACTTGATTTTCCCTCAGCACTTCGTCTGGTAGCCGAGCGCGCGCTCGCGATGCAGGATGCTACAGATGCAGTGCCCGGAACAATGGCCGCTGTCCTCGGATTAGACGACAGTATGATCGAAGAGGCCTGTGCCTCCATCGAAGAGGTGGTCGTACCAGCCAATTACAATACGAATGGCCAGCTGGTAATTTCCGGTTCGGTAGAAGGCGTAGAAAAGGCAAGCAAGGTGCTTTCAGATCTTGGTGCACGCAGGGTAGTACCACTGCCAGTGGGTGGAGCCTTCCATAGCCCCTTGATGCAGCCCGCCCAGGACCGCCTGCAGGCGGCCATTGAAGCTGCCGACTTCCGTCCGCCAGCTTGTGAGATCTACCAGAATACGGATGCCAAGCCTAGCTCTGATCCTTCCGTAATCAAGGCAAAGTTGATAGAGCAGCTGACCAGCCCCGTACGCTGGACGCAAACCATCCAGAATATCCAGGCTTTTGGCATTACTGACTTCGTTGAAGTCGGCGGCAAGGGCAAGATTCTTGCTGGCCTCATCCGTAAAGTGGATCGGTCACTGAACGTAGAGCAGTTATAGTAGGGTTCTTAGGGACTAAATCACAACTTTTGTCTATAGCAGGATAGTCCTGTTACCATCTGGTCAACCATTTCATTTGCCTGCGTAAGGATTTAGTGGGACTCGGCAACCGGTTAACGAGTAATGGTTTTTCCCGCTTCTTTTCTAAGCGTGATTCCATTAGTGCCACGCTGTTGATCCCAACAATCCTGCGTTCTGCCGTGATGAAATACATCGTTGGCCATCCCAGCGTACCTAGTAAACGGCCGTTTACTTGGGAATTATTGGTATGGTTGATGTAGTCGTCAAAAACTACAATCACATTATCGTTAAACTCGTCCAGTTTACGATAGGTAGCCTCCGCATCAGGACGAGGTAATAACACAAAAGTAATTACCTCATCTGCGTACTCATCGGCAACAGTATTTATCGCTTTCGTAAAGGTCTCGCAGATACGACACCCCCAGTAAAAGGTGTAGACAACAAAAG
>CAZTTF010000113.1:0-9610 GCA_964616365.1 uncultured Lewinella sp.
AAGGCTATCTTTCACCAAAACAAATGTTCCGTCCAGGGTAAATACTTGTTCGCCAGTACCCGAAATGTTTACCGTTTGACTGTAGTCAGGGCCAGTTGTTAGTGCTCCTTGATTGAGATCGAGGGTTAGTTCACCGTCTACGGCGTTAGCCGTTTTCACGGTAATGCTGGTTAATCTACCGGTAGCGCAAGCGGTGAAGCTTTGGCCGATAACAAAGTTGGGATCGCCAGCCTGCAGTGTAGTTGAAGCATTGGCCACCAACTGTTCCGTAAAACAGACCTCCGTTGCGTCCAGTACCTCAATCGTCTGGGTCGCATTATTCGCCCCGTCCGGGCCATCGCCGTAGCTGATGGTAACCATGCCGCTGCCCGCGGCCATGGGGTCGAAGCTGAAGGTCATGCCGTTGCCGTCGTCCGTTACGCCGGGGCCGGAGTAAATGCCACCCGTGGGCGTACCGCCGCCGAGGCCGGTTTGCACGCCCGCGTCGGTGGTGAAGGGGCCGGCGTCGAGGCTGAAGCCGAGGGTAACGGCTTGGGTGCCGGAGCCGTCGATAGCATTTATAACGTTATTTGGAAATACTATTTGCCAGTTGCCGGTTGCCAGATCGGGCGGATTAGGGGCTACGTCGTAGCGGCTGAAAAAAGTTAGACCATCGATGTTGCTGCTTATTTCCCAGCGACTATTTTCTTCCGACCAGCTTGCGGTAAATATATCTGCAAGTTGGTCGAGAGATCCCCGGTAAGCGTTGCGACCATTGATGGGTTCGATTTCAGTTAAAGTAGCCGTGAAATTACGAGTAGAAACATTGAAATCTAAGCTTATAGCATCCACCGCTTCCGTCACCTCGATCGACTGCGTGACCGTGTTGTCCCCGCCACCGTAGCTGATGGTGGCCGTACCGACACCGGCCGCCGCCGGGTCGAAGCTAAACGTCATGCCGTTACCGTCGTCCGTTACGCCGGGGCCGGAGTAAATGCCACCCGTGGGCGTACCGCCGCCGAGGCCGGTTTGCACGCCCGCGTCGGTGGTGAAGGGGCCGGCATTCAGCGTCCAGGCTAGGGTAACGGCTTGGGTCCCGTCGCCTTCCAGGCGCACCAGTTCCTCACCGGCAAAGACGACCTCCCAGTTGCCCTGGTTAAAGCTGGGTGGGTTAGGGCTTACGTCATAGTCATTCGCGTAGATTACGAAGGCCATTCCTGGGTTTGTTCCGCCCATATCGTTACCGTCGGTAATGACCCAGCGGGTGCCCGTCCACCGGATGACAACATCCGCAAAATCATCGCCAACATTCCGGTTAGCGTAGCGATTCCGGCCGTTTTCCTGGCCTTCCAGCGTCAGCACTACGGTACGGTTATTAAACTCCGAGGAGTTTTCCTCAAAGGTGATGGTCTGGGCACTCAAGCCGGTAGAAGCCAGCAAACTGAAAGCCAGCAATAGTAAAGGGTAAAGTTGTTTCATTACGAATGTATAGGTGATTAGTTCAGGTTTGGGAGTTTAGTTCCGACCTCCGAACGGCAATTTCCAGCCTGTTCATCGTCCAGAGAATAAGCGAATAACCCGCTATGAGCACATTTTCCGGCCCTGATCAGACCGAAAATCTCGCTCTCGGTCAGGAACTCAACTCCCAGAAACGATCTTTAAATTGCGCCTCCACCGGATGACATCATCCGGTGGAGTACACTGAGACATGGGCTAGATTTTAGTTTCTGGAAGGGAAAATGCCTTGAACGGCAATGATGTAGGTGATCCCCAGGCTCGGTTGCTTATTATCAAAAGCCTGGTTTCCGCCAGTGTTCATGACCTGCGCGCTCGCGGCATCCTGCCTAAGTTTGGCGGTCGCCGGCTGATCAGTATAAATGGGAGTTCCTCCCCGACCGGAGCTCATAAGAATGCGATCGCTAGCGTTAGCCTTGATCCCAGCATCGACGTTACCAGCGTTCAGGGTTACGGTGGCCGAATGGTTGTGAGATGGAATCTGGGCCGTGGTCAGGGTCATGAACTCAACTCCTTTTTTCTCTCCAAGCCGTACTGGCGCCAAAGCAGGCCCAGTCCCGGTCCCCATCGGAACCCGACCGCGAAGATCCGGTAGCGCGAAGGTGGTGCGCCCGTCGCCGCCGTAGGTTGTTCCAAGAATTGAAAACAATGCGCTATACTGGGAGATGGGTAGAAGTTGCCCTTCGCACTTCATCCAGCCCCGGGGAGCAAAGGTGCCTGCGAACATGGTTACAGTACCCATGAGTGGGTCAGAAAAGGCATCAGGAGTAGCAGTATTTGCTACTGCTGGTAACTCAGCGGCAACGGGCTTAGCGAATACGTCGCTCGGCACCCGAATGGCGAGCATGATCAGAATAGCAACAAAAGCTGCCTTAGTAAAGAAGGATGATTGCATGGTATTTATGTTTTCTTTCCCAGCAATAGTAAGAGCTTAGGGAAAGAAAGCTAACTTCTAGCCGCTACTTTGTTCTGAATGGTAGCTACCATGTTCTGAACGGTAGCAATTGCTGTTTACTCAGGTTCAAAACCTTCTGGTAGGCCCCTCCGTTTCACCGGTAAATCCTCGATAACTTGACCCTCCAACAGCTTCGCTACCTACTTGCCCTTGACGATCATCGACATTTCGGCAAGGCCGCTAAGGCCTGCTACGTTGCCCAGCCTACGCTTACTGCTCAGCTTAAAAAACTGGAGGATAGCCTAGGCATTCAATTAATTGACCGCAAAGCGAGCCCCATCTCCCCCACCCCGGTCGGCGCAAAAATGATTGCTCAAGCCCGGGTCATTATGGACGAGGTGGAGGGAATGAAGAACATCCTGAAGCAAGAAACGGAAAGCCTGGCCGGAACGTATACGCTTGGCATCATCCCCACCCTGGCACCTTACCTTCTTCCTCTTTTTATTCAATCATTCACCAAAAACCATCCTGAGGTACACCTGATTATTAAGGAAATGCAGTCTGAGCAGATCATGGAAGGTTTGCTGCGCAAGCAATTGGATTTGGGGCTACTGGTTACGCCTCTCGAAGAGAAACAACTCCGGGAGATCACCCTTTTTTACGAACCGTTTCTCATTTACGCTTCCCCGGAGCAAGAGATCCTCCAACAAAGCCCGCTACTCCCCGACCATGTTGAGCGAAAAGACCTTTGGATTTTGGAACAAGGGCACTGCTTTCGTAATCAGGTACTTAATATCTGTAGTACCTCCATTGCTCATGAAGACGGTCCCCTGCACCAGCGACCGCGCCCGTTCACCTTCCAGGCAGGGTCCATTGAGACGCTGAAAAATATGGTTCAAAACAACCTTGGGTACACCATTATTCCGGAACTGAGTGTCCGGCCAGACATCGACAGCGCCCATATCAAGCGCTTCACAGAGCCGCAACCAGCTCGTGAGGTAAGCCTGGTCGTGAATCGTACTTTTTCCCGGGAACTGCTGCTGGAGGAGCTTCGTCGATCTATCCTTCAGGTGATTCCGGAAACCTTCCGGAAAAACAATCGCTTTCTGAGCGTAGCCTGGCGATAAAAGTGTACACCGAATGGGGCGCAGACGCGGGTGCCGTGTAAGGCTGGAAAAGCAATGATAAGTCTACTTAGCTCAGGGCCCACAGCAACTCTCTGCCGATTTGTCGTAATCGTTCATCATAGCGCTCCACCTCTTCCGGAGTCCCGTCGGCCGCTTTGGGATCATCGTACGTGAGCGCAACACGCAAATCTGCTCCGGATATTACGGGACAATGTTCGTCCGCTTCCGCGCAGGTCATCACCGCAGCAAAACCGCTAGCTGGATTTACCGGATCATCATACCGCTTGGAAAAGCAGATCAACGGAGCCACTCCCTCAGCAAAGGATACCCGATAGTGAGGGTTTTCCCCACCAGGGTTATCTACCCGAAAGCCCGCGCGTTGCAGCGCGGCGACCATTATGGGATTTAACGCTGTTGCCTCCGTCCCTCCCGAAAAGGTAGTGATGGACAGACCCGCTACATGGGCGGCAACCGCCGCCCAGATCATCCCTAAATGGCTCCTCCGGGAGTTGTGCGTACAGATAAAGTTGAGCCGCGCACCATCCTGAGCATAACCGCGGAGGGATGCCAGCACTTGCCTTCGCTGTTCAGGAATTAAGGAAGCCTCTTCCTGCAATTCCACTACTAACCACCCTAACTCAGGATACAATTCTGCTAACTTGTTCATCAACAACAGGTGTTTGGACTCTCCCCAAAACGATCGAACAGGCCGTTAAGAACAGCCCTGACCTCTTGCCATCGCTCGGGGTTGATACAATAGCTTACCGATACGCCCTCTACGGTTCCTTTGATGATCCCAGCAGCCTTCAATTCTTTGAGGTGTCTGGAAATTGTTGGTTGACTAAGGTTGATTTCTTCGGTAAAATCCCGGCAAATGCAACATTCCTCCTGGAAAAGTTGCTCAAGGATAGCGATTCGGGCTGGGTGGCCAAGTGCTTTACAGATGTCTGCCAAGTAGCGTTGACGATCAGTATAGGCTTCAGATTTTGTGATCCCCATTTTTGTTGTCTTATGGTATTATAGCGTCAGGTTTGGACGAGGCAATAATCCAAGTTGCTGACCATCATGCTTTAATCTCCCTTGATCATCAAGTCTGTTAGTCCTTTAGTGTGTTAGGCAGTCATGACCGTTTAACAGACTAAAAACGAACAGATGAATTAAACCAGGTGTCGTTGCCAGACCTCACGGTATTACCGTTTGGCAGCATGTCAGCTATTACAAATAACTACATTCTACCTTTTCTCAACAACAGCCTCCTCCTGGCGTACAGGCCTTGCTCGCACTCTGAAATCCGACAAGAGAGATAGCTGCTTTCTTCACAGGTTCGGGGAGGCCACAATCTTCCCTTGCGAGGCAGGCAGTTGCCGTACCGGTAAGGTTGAGTTGGTCACCTTCGGCCGCGAGGCCGAACTTTTCGATGGAGCGCTCTCCCTGGTACTCAACTTCGACTTCCAGGTTACTAAGGCCTAGCTCCCGCTCGGCAATCTCGATGATCTTCACCAATTTATCTGGAGCCAGTCGGTGATCATAGTCATCCGCACTCCACAACTGGAAGTTCGCGCGTTTCTCGTGGCGGACTTTACCGCCACAGTCAATAAAATGCTTGGTGGTCTCCCCCACTTCCGTAACGTGGAAGTGACGAGGTACTGCCGTGCCATCAGGCAGTACAATGGTAAAAGATGTTCGATCGGTTAGAAACTGCTTTACTTCGGAGAGCAACATAATTAGATGGTTTATGACTTGTTGAGTGTCCTGGTTCAACTGAATACAAATATAGCAATATTGCTATTAATAAACAAGGTAACCTGATCCAACACCTGAGACCCCCTTTACTAACTCAAGCTGCAACCTCGGCTAGGACAATGAGATCGTACTAATTCCATTGCTCTCCTTCTTTCTCCTTGCACCTGCGTTACGCGCCCTCATTAACCAGCCCTATTCCAGAAATACCCGTTAACGTATTACGGTGAAAGAGACTTGGCAAATACTAAGACCTGATACACGCGTTCCATATAATAGAAAACCCCGCCTCCAGAGTTGAAGGCGGGGTTAAGAATAGTAGAATCTTTAAGCGTTAGCCAGCTTCCAGTGCTGCGGCACCAGAGACGATCTCCAGGATTTCCGTAGTAATGGCTTCCTGACGGGCTTTGTTGTAAGAGATTTTCAGCTCTTTGAGCAGCTCCTGAGCATTCTCAGTTGCTTTGTCCATTGCAGTCATTCGTGCACCGTGCTCAGAGGCGTGGGTATCAAGCAAGAAGGACTGGAAACGAGTCTGTAAGATGGTTGGCACCAATTCTTCCAGCAGTTTTTCTTTGGTTGGCTCGAAGATGTAGTCGGCTTGAACCTCATTTTCTGCGTGCTCGGTAGTATCAACTACCGGGAGAAACTGAACAGCTTCAGCAAACTGAACCGCGGCATTCTTGAAGCGGGCATATGCTACGTGAACGCTGTCATACGCTTCGCCGGCGAAACGATTCATGATAAGTTCGGGAACATCTTTGGTATTGTCAAACGACAAGTCCTGGAAAAGCTCCTGGTAGTCACGGTTGATGTTGAACTTAGCATTGCTTCCGTAGTTACGGGCAAAGAATTCAGCACCTTTCTTACCGATACAAATCACGTCAACCGACTCAACATCACTCAGGTGCTCATTGATCACCTTAACTGCTGCCTTGATCACGTTCGTGTTGAATGCACCTGCGAGGCCACGGCTGGAGGTTACTACCACCAAACATGCCTTGCGTACTGGCCGTACCTTGTTGAAAACGGTAGAGGCATCTCCTTCCAGGGTAGAAAGGATGTTTACCAGCATCTCGTTAAGCTTCTCGGCATAGGGGCGCATTTGCTGAATCGCTTGCGCTGCACGTGACATCTTCGCTGCGGATACCATTTTCATGGCAGAAGTGATCTGCTGGGTATTCTTTACCGAGCCAATCCGTTCCCGTACTTCCTTTAAGTTAGCCATAATTAATAGTCAGTTAGTCAATTAGAAGGAAGTCAATTAGTTAATAGTCAAATAGCCAGGCGAAACGTGTTGGTGCTTTACCTGACTATTTGCCCATCAGACCAGTTGACTAGGCAAACTGTGGTACCAGCTGAGCGGCGAGCTCATCGAGCTTAGCCAGGTCAGCTTTGTCGTACTTCTTAGCACGGAAGTTTTCCAGTACGTCAGGAAGTTGACGCTCTACTTCGCTAAGGAAGAGTGCTTCGAACTCCTTGATCTTGTTTACTGGTACATCAGCCATCCGGTTATTAGTACCAAGGTGGATGATGGCTACCTGCTTCTCTACCGCAACAGGAGAGTATTGTGGCTGCTTAAGCATTTCCACGTTACGCTTACCCTTCTCGAGAATGTTTTGGGTAGATGCATCAAGGTCGGAACCGAACTTGGCGAAAGCTTCCAGTTCACGGTAAGAAGCCTGGTCGAGCTTCAGCGTACCAGATACCTTCTTCATTGGCTTAATCTGAGCAGAACCACCTACACGCGATACAGAGATACCTACGTCGATTGCAGGACGGATACCGTTGTTGAACAGCGGAGGGGTCAGGCCGATCTGGCCATCAGTGATCGAGATAACGTTAGTTGGGATGTACGCAGATACGTCACCAGCTTGTGTTTCGATGATTGGCAGGGCAGTCAAAGAACCACCACCTTTCACGATGCCTGCTTTCTTGAGGCTTTCAGGAAGGTCGTTCATGCTCTGAGCAATCGCATCATCTTCGATAACCTTTGCAGCACGCTCGAGGAGACGGCTGTGCAGGTAGAAAACGTCACCTGGGTAAGCCTCACGACCTGGAGGACGGCGAAGCAGCAGGGATACCTCACGGTAAGCAACTGCCTGCTTGGAAAGATCATCGTAAATGATCAGTGCAGGACGGCCTGTGTCACGGAAGTACTCACCGATAGCAGCACCCGCGAATGGCGCGTAGAACTGTAGTGGTGCAGGGTCTGCAGCAGAGGCTGAAACGATTACAGAGTAAGCCATAGCACCGTTATCCTCCAGGGTCTTAGCAACCTGTGCTACAGTAGAAGACTTCTGTCCGGAAGCAACGTAGATACAGTAAACTGGCTCACCACGGTCGTAGAACTCCTTCTGGTTAAGAATGGTGTCGATCGCGATGGCAGACTTACCGGTCTGGCGGTCACCAATGATCAGCTCACGCTGACCACGGCCGATAGGAATCATGGCATCGATGGCCTTGATACCAGTCTGCAGAGGCTCGGTTACCGGCTGGCGGTAGATTACACCCGGAGCTTTACGCTCCAGTGGCATTTCGTAGGTAGTACCCGTGATGTCGCCTTTGCCGTCGATGGGCTGACCAAGCGCGTTCACAACGCGTCCAACCATACCTTCACCAACTTCAATGCTGGCGATACGTCCGGTGCGGGATACACGGCTTCCTTCCTGGATACCAATAGCAGAACCCATCAATACAACACCAACGTTGTCTTCTTCCAGGTTAAGTACGATGGCCTCGGTACCGTTTTCAAACGTTACGAGTTCACCGGCTTGGGCGTTCTCCAATCCGTAGACACGGGCAATACCGTCACCAACTTGCAGTACGGTACCGTACTCTTCGAGCTCGGTAGCATTGCTGATACCACTGAGTTGTTGCTTGATGATTGCGCTGATTTCGTCGGGCTTAATTCCAGCCATGGTTGTATGCTTTAAAGATGCTTACGTATTAGTTTTAAAACGTCGGTTGAACCTCAGACAATCTCCCCAAATAGGATTCGCCTGATTGTCGACAGACTTATTTGGTCAGTTCCTTTCTGATTTGATTGAGTTTGTGCTGGACGCTGGCGTCGTACACTTTACCTCCAAATTCAAGGACGAACCCGCCCATGATTGCCGGATCGACAAACGTTTCAATCTCAACGTCTGCTTCGGTTTTTCCGCTAGCGACCAATTGCTGACGGATAGCCGATAGTTCTGCCTCGCCCAGCGCTGCCGCGCTGGTTACTTTGACAGTACTGATCTTGCGTAGTTTTTTGTACTGGCTGTTGAAAGCCCCAAGGATACCGACCAGGTCCGCTTCACGGCCTTTATTGATCAGTACCTTCACGAACGTTTTGGTCAGTTCGTCAGCACCTGCTTTTTCCAGTAACTCTGCCATGATGGCATTCTTCTTGCTGGGGTTGACTACCGGGCTACCCAATAGTACGGCAAGATCTCTGTTTCCAGACATCTCCAGCAGCCCGTCAACGTCAGTCTTAATGACGTCGAGCTGCTTACGTTCTACAGCCAGGTCCAGGAGGGATTTGGCGTAGCGATCAGCTACTCTTTGATTCGTCATCGTTGTATTAGTTGAGGTTCTTCACCAATTCGTTTACCAATGCCGTCTGGCTGGTATCGCTCTTAAGTTCTTTCTGGAGTACCTTCTCTGCGATATCAAGTGCCATAACGCCTACCTCTTTCTTAAGGTCGGCCATAGCAGTGTCACGCATGTTGGCAATGTCGCGCTGTGCATCAGCAGCTACTTTCTGAGCAGCTTCCTTCGCCTCAGTTACGGCATCTTCTTTGCGCTTCTTAGCAAAAGCTTCCGCCTCTGCTACGATACGGGTAGACTCCTCACGTGCTTCAGCAAGCAACTTGGCGTTGTCTTCTTTCAGCTGAGACATCTGCTCCTGTACGAGCTTAGCCTCATCGATGGACTCCTGAATTTCGTGGTTACGCTTAGTCAGCGCATTCTGGATCGGCTTCCAGGCAGCTTTTGCCAGGAAGAAGTAAAGTACCAGAAAGATGAGAACGGTCCAGAAAATGAGACCGAAGTCGGGTTTGATAACGCTGAAGTCAGCCAGGAAAAGCGTAGACATCGTTAGAACAAATTTAAAGTATTCGGTAAGCAGCGCTTAAGGCTAATCACCGAAATTGTATTTTCTTAAATTGGGCCGGAACCGCCGCCAAGCGCGGTTCGGTTCCGGCCATTTGTTGGCCTGGACGGCAAGTAACTCTTAGAGTACTTTGTCCAGAAGACCTACAACGATCGCGAACAGTGCCGCACCTTCAACGAAGGCCGCAGTAAGGATCATTGCGCTACGGATATCACCTGCAGCCTGTGGCTGACGAGCGATGGACTCAGTAGCTTTGCT
>CAZTTF010000114.1:0-20229 GCA_964616365.1 uncultured Lewinella sp.
AAACAAGCACTAAAGGTCAGGGCTGCTGAGGTTGCAAGCAGTGGATGCTTCAAAAGCACGCCCAACTTGGCGTTTAAACCACCCTGAAGGACCACCATGATGCCAACGGCAAAGGAAAGGAACAACAGGATTAGATTATTCATCGTCCTGGCTTTTGGTAGCTGCTTTTTCGTAGGCTGCTGAGTCTTCATAAAATCGGTACTCCTTGATCATGCCATCCTTAATGATGGACCGTTGTACCCAAGAGCTGTAAAAAGGCTTACCCGTAGCTTTTACCTGATGGAGAAAGGTACCGTTAGCGTACACTACGTTGTTGTCTCCTTCCATTATTGAGGTAACCTCAAATCGCTGGGTTTCGAATAGGCCAGCAATGTTATCCAGGAATTCTCTTGCCTGAGTACGTGATCGGTAGGCTCCGTGCAGTTGGCCGGCCTTTCTGGTACGTTCGTGAACACTGACAATTAGACAATCGGGGTGAAAGATCCGTAAGACCCTTTCTAAGTCACCAGTACTGAAAGCTTCAAAATAGTTTTCGACAACTGATGTATTACTCATTGTTTCCATTTTTCATTGATTTGATGGAAGACAAAGTTGAGTACTCCGACAGGTAGGATCGTCCGGAAATGAAAAAGTAGACCATTTACCCTACTGGGGTGAAAATCAGGACTTCTTAGCGGCCTTTATCCATGCCTTTGGGGTTTGTCCCGTTGTTTTCTTGAAAAACTCATTGAAAACGGACTTCGAGTTAAAACCACTTTCATAGGCAAGGCCCAGTATACTCAGGTGATCATTTGCCGGGTCAAGGGATTTTTCCTGAAAGGCCTCGATCCGAAACCCGTTAACGTAGCTGCTAAAATTCTTACGCAACTTCTCGTTGAGTAGCCAGGATAATTTATTGGGATGCAGGCCAATTATATCCGCCAACTTACGCAGGGTTAGCGCACTGTCCAGATAGATACGCTCTTCCGTCATTTGCTGGGTCAAGGCGGCCTGGAAATCACGCACTTCGTTTTCATTAAGCACCTCCACCCGGGTACTAACGGCAATTGCTTTCCCAGTGACTTCCGGGGAGTCAGCAGGAAAATATTGCTTGACCAGTGCGAGGTAGTTTGGTTCTTTACTTAAGGGAGCTAATAGTGGGTCATGCTTAAAATTAACGACCTGGCCCATTTTGTCATTTACCTTCTTGTGTAATAGCGATATTGCTTCTTCTCGCTGACCAGTATAGAGTCGCAGATATACTTCCCAAGGATAAAGGGGAGGGGAATCCAGTCGATTAAGCTCATCAATTGCCTCTTCAACAGCTAAGTCTTCTACTGTTTGTTGATGGCGTAAAGCATAAAGCAGGGGGGCTAATCGCCGTAGAATGTGCGAAGTATTGAGCTTGTCCAGGTAACTCCGTAGTGCCCCTTCATCACTTTTTTGAATCAAGCAGAGTACCTTAATTTGCTGTAGGAGCTTAAAACTGGGGTCAAGAGAAAGTCCTCGCTCCAGGATAATTAGGGCCTCATCAAACTTCCCCTGATAGTAGAATAAGGTAGTTCGGGTAAAGTGTACATTGACGGAGAGCGGATTTACCTCCAAGGCCTTGGCGTTAAGGGCCAATGCGGTAGTAAAATCTCCCGTTGACCGGTTAATCTCCGCCATAAAGTCCAATGGCTCCGGGTCCTGCGGGTTGAGTAGGTGGGCGGCTTGTAGGTGGGCATAGGCGGCTGTGTAATTCCACTGCCCCCAAAACTGATACACCGCTTGCGCGAATTCCCGCCCAACGGATGTTTTACCGAGCCGGTTGCCCTTACTCAAATACTGCTCCGCTTTCCTATCAGCTTCCTCTTTAGCCAGATAGCCCCAGCCACCTAATAGGCTATAGCAGAGGGAAGCACCAAAATAAGGCTGGTCATACGACGGATCAATCGTAATTGCCCGGTCAAAATAAGTGATGGCTCGTTCGATATCGACTAGGTTCCAGGAAAAGAAGTAGAACCTTCCTTTGAGGTATAATTCGTAAGCGTCAACGTTGGTCGTTTGTGGATAAACTAAACGGTCATCAACATTGATATGGCCGAAGTCTTCGCGTATTTTATCGGCAATGAGCAGGCTAATTTCGTCTTGCAGTTGGAAAATATCTGCTAACTCGCGGTCAAAATTTTCCGACCAGACGTGAAAACCACTATCCGTACGAATCAGCTGTGCGGTGATTCGTACCCGAGATCCCGACTTTCGAATACTCCCCTCGAGTACCAGCGATACACCTAACTCGTTACCGATATGCCGAACGTCTTTCTTTTGCTGCTTGAAGACAAAGGAAGACGTTCGAGCTGTCACCTTTAGGCCACTAATCTTACTCAGCGCATTGATGATCTCTTCGGTCATGCCATCAGAGAAGTATTCGTTCTCAGGGTCTGAGCTCAAATTTTCAAAAGGGAGAACGGCAATGGATTTTTCGTCGATCAATGGAACTGCTTGTGCCACTCAAAAATAGTAAAATGAATGGACACAACCAGTGCTTCTTAGAATACTACGTTCCCGTTCTGAGTTGGGTAAATTTACGCTGAGGCAATAGCTTACCATCAAACCAGAACAAGAGCACTACGGTTTCTCCACCAGCTTATCCAGGTCTTTTTCATAACCAACAATGATATGAATCCAGATAGACCTTGATAAACGTAATATTCTAAAAAAGCTAATGGCCATAAGCGAGAGCGCCAACAGCATTGCCTTAGGGGTGTCCCATCCGTACCCAAAGACAAGGATCAATGAGGGAATTAGTAGTAAAAGTGAGGAGAGTCCGTATGAAATAAACATGGCCCCGTAATAAAACCCTGGCTCTGGTTCAAATGGCTGATTACAGACCGAGCACTGCTTATGCATGTTCAAGGGATTACGAAAGGCAAAGGGCGTTCTAAATAGCTTGGAAGACCTGCAGCGGGGGCACTTATACCGGAAGATGCTACTAATAATATTCATGGTATTCTTCATTTCAAATTTGATGAATGCCAAGTCGTATTACTTCATCATTTTGTCGTGAAGCGTTTTTCCTGACTCGACTAGATAAAGGTGAAGCACAGAAGAGTTGGCCTTCGTCCGGAAATGAAATGCCGGACCAATCTTTACGAGACTGAATACGTACCCAGTGGGTTTACCATCTAATCAACAAGTGAAAAGCATCAAGCCCCCACCGATAAAACAAGCATCAATAGTCCAAACGCCCTCGCCAACATTTCATTATTGTTTACTTTCGTCATACCAGCAGGACAACCCCAATCAATCGTTTCCCGTGCAATACACCTCCGTCAAGCTCTACCAAAAAATGACCCGTTACGCCCGTAAGGAAGGGTTACCAGAGCAGCGATTGTACCAATTTGCGCTGACGGATACCCAACTTCAAGAAATTGAAGCCGTACCCGCCGACGATTTTTTCGCCCTGCACGAGCAGCTAGACAACTTGCTTGGCCCAGGTTTTGCGGTACGCGTCGGGCAACAAATGAAAATCGAAGACTACGGTGTATTAGGACTATCGTGGCGAACCTGCTCCCAGGCTAAGGAGATTTACGAACGTAGTGAACGCTATTTCAAATTGCTCTCCAATACCTACGTTTTCGAAGTGGTTACCACCGCGGCAGAAACCCAGGTTTTACTGCATCGCCCTCCCTACCGACGCGGCGTTGGACTATCTAACGAGGCGACCTTCTCTGCTTCAGTCGTCGTTTTACAAGCCATGACGGAAACGAACATCTCCCCCATTCGCGTAGCGTTTCAACACCCTGGCACAGCCGGCGAGCCAGACTATGCAGCCGCTTTCCAGTGCCCAGTCTATTTCAAGCAAACACAAAATGTACTCACCTATAGGACAGAAGACCTGCAAATGCCCACCGCGAAAGCTGATTTTGGCATCAACCAATTTTTGGTCGAACAGGTAGCGGTGGCCACCGCTAACCTCAAAGTTGGGGAAAGCGGCCTGATCGCGGAAGTGGACACACTGATCCGGGGAGCATTGCCAAGTGGTATTCCCGCGATGGTCAAGATAGGACAGCAACTTGGCATGAGTAACCGTACCCTAACGCGACGGCTAAGGGAAGAAGGCGTCACCTTCCGGGAGTTAGTGCAACGGGCCCAGGAATCGCTGGCTCGCCAACTACTTCGCAACACCTCACAGACTATGGCGGAGATTGCCTTCCAAACCGGCTTCTCGGAACAAAGTGCCTTCAGCCGGGCATTCAAACGCTGGACGGGGAAGGCCCCTTTAGACTACCGCCTGGCTGATTAATGGCCCGAAAACAGCTTGGGAAAGCCCCCTAATTACAATTTGGCGTGAAGAGTCATACGCTTGGCCCAACCGGTCAAGCGCAGGCTGAGTATTGCCCTGAATTTTACCTCCGTAAACCAATCACACGGACGTAAAATGAAAACTTTCCCCCGCACACTCCGCCTCCTGGCGCTCTTTAGCGGCTGCCTGTTCTTCCTCCCCAACGTGACCGAATGGCCACCTGATCCGGGTAATGAGGCAGACCTATCAGCCGCAGCTTACCGCATCCTTGACCTCAAGTGTAACAGCTGCCACCGCAAGCGGAACCCCCTCCTGATTTTTCGACCAAAGAATATGGATCGCCGGGCCGACCGCATCTACCGCGCCGTATTCGTCAGCAAACGCATGCCCAAAGCCGCAGGCGAACCACTCACTCCAGCCGAATCGGACACCCTGAAGCGCTGGCTACAAACTAAAATCAACTAACCATGCCATTTCCACTTAAATCATTCATCCTCTATTCAGGCGTATTACTTACCGGTCTTTCGGCGGGCTTATTCTACGCTTGGGCGGTATCCGTCATTCCCGGCACCCAACGCATCTCAGACGCCGGCTACCTCGAGAGCATGCAGGCCATCAACCGGGCGATCCTTAACCCCGCGTTTTATCTGGTATTTATGGGGCCGGCGATTTTGCTGGGGCTGGGCACTTTCCAGCACTATGGAACGGGATCATCATTCTGGCTATTACTCGCAGCAACGATAATCTACCTACTCGGAACCTTCGGCGTAACGGTCCTCGGCAATGTCCCCCTCAACGATCAATTAGACCTGCTGGACCTTTCTCAGCTGACGGCCGAACAGGCCAAATCCTTTCGCCTGTCCTACGCAAAAGCCTGGAACCGCTTCCATATATGGCGGACGCTGGCAGCCGTCTTCGCCTTTGGCTTGGCGCTGGTGGTCGCCTTCGGGAAATAAAGTAGTAACCAAAGCTTAGCACCGGATCAAGCCGGTGCCATAGCATCATGTCTTAGTGGACAAAACCAATTTCCATCATTTCAAAATTCCTTTTATCATGACTAAGCGAATTCTAGTCACCAGCGGCACCGGAAAAACGGGTAGCCGCGTAGCCCAACAACTCTTACAGCTTGGCCACCACGTGCGCATCGGTAGCCGCAGCCAGCAGCCGAGCTTCGACTGGACTGACCCAACTACCTTCGCCCCCGCCCTGCGGGGCATGGACAGTGCCTATGTGGTGTACTACCCGGACTTAGCAGTACCCGGGGCTAAAGCTGCTATCGAAGCCTTTACGGATGCGGCCCGCGCAGAAGGGGTGAAAAAATTAGTACTTCTTTCTGGGAAGGGAGAACAGGAGGCAGAAGCCTGCGAACAAATCGTGGCAGGTTCCGGCCTGCGCTACACCCTGGTTCGAGCGTCCTGGTTTAACCAGAACTTCAGCGAGAGCTTCTTGTTAGACCCCGTGCTGGCGGGGGTAATGGCTTTGCCCATGCCCAATGCAGCCATTCCTTTCGTAGACGTAAACGACATTGCCGAAGTGGCCGTACAATCGCTACTACACGACGAGTACGACGGCGAAACGCTGGAGGTAACCGGCCCCCGAAAACTGACCTTCGCCGAAGCCGTAGCGGAGATTAACCGGGCAACCGGACTCAACGCCGTTTACCAGCCTATTTCCCTGGAAGCATTTCAGGATGGTTTACAAGCCGCTGGGTTACCGGCGGATTACGTTTGGTTGCTGGGGTATCTGTTTAAAGAAGTAGTCGGCAATGCGGAGAACCAAACCATTTCCCAGGACGTAGAGAAGGTCCTTGGACGCCCAGCAACTGACTTCAGGACCTACGCCGAGCGCGTAGCCGCTACTGGGTTGTGGCAACAAGCGGTCGACCAGCCCGCCCACTAATGTTTTAGGGACGGAGTAGGCCAAAACACTTTGCTGCTTCGTCCCCTTCCCTTGCACCTGCGTCCGCGCCCACCGCCGTAGGCAGCAGCGAAGCTAAATAATGATATGGCGCGGCCGCAGGTGCCATGAAGGGACCAAAAAGCAAGGTGGCAAAAGTTCGGATTCTTTTAAAACGTCCGGGATTGCATTCCCGAACGATGCGCCGCCAGCCGGCCTGCATCTTTGCCCTGTCATAAATAATTTACCGACGGATAATCCAATAACCGCTGAGTAATACCTACTCCGCGACCAGGAGCGTCTTGTCTCAACTTTAGCCTTTTTATTATGCAAAACCCATTCCTCTACCCCGTCTTTATCGTATTGACCGTCCTGCTACTTGCTTCCTGCGGTGACGACGATGACAACCTTACTACTCCCGTACAACCACCGGTCACCACTCCCGCCCAACTGACTACTGCGTTGACGCAAATTCATGTCAACTCAGACGCTCCGGGATTTGCCGTATCCGTAGTCAAAGACGATGTCTTGGTTTACCAGCAAGCTTTTGGCCAGGCCGACATCGCCAACGATCAGCCTTACACCAACCAAACAATCCAACCCATCGGCTCGATCAGTAAGACCTTCGTCGCGGCTGCCGTCGTCAAGGCCATTGAACAAGGCTACTTCACCCTGGACACAGACATTAACGAAATTCTACCCGTGGACGTCGTCAACCCCAATCATCCGCAGGAGGTCATCCGGGTACGTCACCTGGTGACCCACACCTCGGGCCTCATTGATAACCCTGATACCTATCTGGCAGCCTATCATATTCTCCCTGGCGAGGATATGTCCAGCCAGGGAGCACAATTGTTGCAAGGTGCCTTTGGGGCGGAACAGCGAGCCACCTTCCCCCTTGAGGACTTCCTGGCAGCCTACTATTTACCTGAAGGCGATCTCTACGATGCAGACAACTTTGCCACTACCGCCCCCGGCGAGGCCTGGAATTACTCCAACATCGCCACTTCGCTGACCGCCTTGTTGGTAGAAGTTGCTACGGATACCCCCTTCCCGGCTTACGTCACCAGCAATATCCTGGAACCTCTGGGGATGGACCAAACTGGATATAAGCTCAGTGATCTGGACCAAAGCCAGGTTGCTAAGCTGTACTGGGACCAGACCACCCCACTACCAAAGTATTACAACGAGTCTTACCCCGACGGCAGCCTGAATACCAGTAACGATCAGCTGGCAAAGTTCCTCATCGACATGATGCGTGGGGCAACTGGTGCCTCTGGATCCTTATTCAGCCAAGATGGCTACGATCTGCTCTTTACCGAACTACTGCCGGGCGGTATGGTCCCCGCCAGTTTAGCCGATAACCAGGGCACCTTCTGGTTTCTCGATGACGGCGTGATCCGCCATGATGGCAGCGACCCCGGTACTACCTGTAACCTGGAGTTTAACCCTACCGGTAATGCTGGCTTCCTCCTCCTGACCAATATGGACGCTTCAACCACGGAACACACCACCGCTTACCGCAACCTGGCGCAGCGGGTAGGCAGTGCCATTAGCGAATTCGTTCAGGCCAACTAATCCATTACCATTAATCCACTCATTTTTCAACTAACCCACCATGAAATACAGTAAAATTTTCTTCACCGTTTTGGTATTCCTGAGCATCAGTACGACCGCCTTTTCCCAGCAAACGGCCGTCGGACTTCGCACGGGAGCCACCTACTTCACGATCAATAACGAGGAGATTGACGATGAGACCAAATACACCTTGGGTGTTGACCTGGCCATCCCCGTCGAGTTCCAGCTTTCTCCCTTCTTCTCCATCCAACCGGAGCTGCATTTTACGCAAAAGGGCGTCCAGTTTGAAGATGTGGTCGACGGTGAGGATCTAACTATTGCTGTCAAGACCAACTACCTGGAACTGCCCGTGCTTCTAAAAGCCAGTTTTGGTTCGGAGCGGTTACGCGGCTACGCTTTTGTCGCGCCCAGCCTGGGGTATGCCACGAACCGGTTTACCTCCGAGAAACTCGGTAGTGCGGATCGGATCAAAGAGCCCGTAGACTTCATCGAGGAAGAAGCAGCCAAGAGTCGTCGGTGGGATTTCAGTGCTGTTGGGGGTGCGGGTGCTTCCGTACAGGCAGGTGTTGGTTCCATCGTACTGGATGTCCGCTACAGTTTAGGGCTTTCGGACAATACCAACTTTACGGACGAAGCCCCCGACGATTGGGAGAAAACCACCAACCGGGGCTGCACCATTTCCGTGGGTTACATGATACCGCTTGGCTTCAAGTAAATAATCGTAATGAACCTTAATCTCCGCATTCGTAAAGGAATAGGCTGGTACCTGCTGCTTACTGGCCTATTCCTAATCATTTGGAAAGTACGGACGCTATCCGTCGACCCCGCTAACTGGCGGGACCACTTGTTGGATCAAGACTACTGGCTGGAGTTCTTTCCCTTCTTCTATTTCATCGCGCTATTGCTCGCCGGGCTGAGCCTAGTTTGGCGGCATCGTTTCTCCCTACTGCTCGTCTTTGCGTACGCCGGTTTTACGCTGGAAGAGTTGATCCTGGGGTACTTCAGTTCAACGGCAGTACCTTTTTCCACCCTAAGCCATTGGTGCTTATTAATCACCGTGTTAGGAGCAGTGGCTGGTATGTATTTAATCAAACGAGAACAAGGTAAAACTCCCAAAAAGTACCGCTTTCGAGCCCTGTGGTTTGGCGTAGCCTTTGGCTTGGGTACGAACCTTCTGTTCACTGTGCTCGGCTTCTAAATATATCATCTATGAATAAACTAGCGCATAAACTTTCTTCTATCCTCGAACGAGTAGCAGATGGAAAACGTGTTTTTGGTACTTCCTTTGCCATAAAGCGCGGAACTTCCAGCTGGGTGGGCGCAGCGGGGAATTTATCCGAGCAATCGCCCTATTTCATTGCCAGTGTGACCAAACTGTTTACCACTGCCGCTATCTTACAATTACGAGCAGCGGGAAACCTGGATTTAAACGACCGTATTAGCGACTATCTCGATGCCGCTATTCTGGAAGGATTACATGTTTATCAAGGCAAGGATTATTCCCGGGAACTTACCGTTGGTCATCTAATAGCGCATACTTCCGGCTTACCGGACTACTTTCAGGGTAAGAATGCAGATGGGAAGAGTATTGAATCCGCCATCCTGGGTGGAGTTGACCAAGCCTGGACACCCGAAGAGGCGATAACATGGTCAAAAGCTATGGCGCCGTTATTCGCTCCCGGAGCAAAAGGGAAGGCGAATTACTCAGATACTAACTATCAGATACTTGGTCGCATCATCGAGCATATTTCCGGGAGGAGCTACGCGGAGTTCTGCCACAAGCAAATCATCGTTCCGCTTGGCCTAACCAATACCTACCTCTACCAAGAGCCTTCCGATCGTACGCCACAACGGATTTACCATAAACGGAAACCCCTAGTTATCCCCAAAGCAATGTCCTCCTTTGGGCCGGACGGAGGTATGGTTTCCACCTCTCCGGAATTGCTACGGTTTACCGAAGCCTTTTTTACGGGGGAACTATTCCCCCCATCCTACCTCCAAGAATTACAACTTTGGAATCGAATCACTTTTCCAATGTGGTCTGGTGTAGGTATTCAGCGACTAAAACTCCCCTGGCTATTCAACCCCCTTGGCACGGTGCCGGAATTCGTGGGGCACACAGGCCAGTCTGGTGTAGTCGCCTTCTACAGTCCGGATAAAAGAGCCTTTGTTGTAGGAACCACAAACCAGACCGCCCACCCCAGCCTGGCTATTAGAACCATGATTAAACTGATTCAAACCTTACCATCGTCGTGAAGAACTGTCTTATCAATTTACTTCTCACATTGTTCCCCGTTTGTTCGTTCGCACAACTGGATACCATTACCGCCAGTCTACAAAGTCGGATTGAGCACGACGGAAAACATCCTGTGCATAGCATCTTATTGCACATCGAAGATCAGCTATCGGGTTTTAGGTACTCCGAGGGAGTTGGTTTAACGCAAAAGCGAGGAGTTCCAGTAGAAAAGGACGCTCAATTCCGCATTGCGAGCATTACTAAAACTTTCGTTGCCTGCATCATCATGCAGCTTTTGGAGGAGGGAAAGCTACAGTTGAACCAGCCCATTAGTGATCATTTATCTCCCATCGCCTATTTAGACCTGGCAAACCTCCATTTTCATCAGGATACTGCCTACGCTGCTGACATCACCATCGAGCATTTACTGTCGCACCGAAGCGGCTTAGCCGATATTTTTCACGACAAAGCCTTTCCCTTTTATATGGGCTTCTACCTGAATAAGCAGAAGCAATATTCACCCGAAAAGATTGTAGAAAAGTACTACCGCTACAACCTCCAAAGGCGAGCTCACTTCAGACCAGGCGATGGTTTCTATTACTCGGATATGAACTACGTCTTACTCGGACTACTCATTCAACAAATAGAGCGTAAGTCCCTGGCGGAGGTCATCCGTAGTCGCATACTAACGCCGCTAGCTATGTACGACACCTACCTTGAGTTCTACGAACCCGCCCGGGGTAACGGACAACTAATTCATCAGTATCGCAAGCGTATGGATATGACCAAGATGAATACCTCTTTTGATTGGGCCGGTGGCGGCTTGGTATCCACCACCGCTGACCTAGCAACTTTCATTCGGGCGCTCTTCACCAATCGGCTGATCAGTGCAGCATCACTTCGAGAAATGATCAAAACTCGGGAAACTAGTCAGGGGCAAAATGATTACGGTCTTGGTCTTTGGGCATCAAATTTTAATGGCCATACCTACTACGGTCATTATGGCTTTTACGGCAGTTACCTGGGCTACTGCCCTACACAGCGTACCTTATTGATTTGGAACATTAGCCAAACGGACCCAGGTTTTTTCGTTCACCGCCTGATGGAAAAGCTCCTCCGTAACGCACCGTCCTCCGCTATCGATAGCAAGCCATGATCTTTACTCCCAATACCCGCAGTTTGCTTGGTAAACTCTTCCCCTTCGGCTTGATCTGGCTACTTTCAGGCTGGGTTTTCCTCTTCGTGGAAGTGGCGGCAACCAACAGTATAGACGCACAGCCTGTCACGGCAATCACGATAAACCTCCCAATTTTCGTCTTCGCCAGCCTGGCCCTAGTGGGAGTAGGTGTCCTGCTGGGCTTTATCGAAGTGCGCTATCTGGACAACTTCCTGGATAACCGGAGCTTCGGCCTCCGGATGGTCGGCAAACTACTCGTTTACTGCTTGTCCCTCTCCCTCATCATCCTCGTGTTGTTCCCCTTCGCCGCCAGCTTGGAACTCGACACCCAGGTGTGGAACCCGCAAGTTTGGAACAAGTTCCTGGCGTATTGGAAGAGCTATACCCACCTGAGTACCATGCTCCAACTTCTGGTCGCTCTGGCACTTTCTTTGTTCTATGCGGAGATTCAGGATTTCATGGGGCAGCGGGTGTTGCTCAACTTTTTTACTGGTCGTTACCATCGGCCCGTCGAAGAAACCAGAATTTTCTTGTTTGCGGACATGAAATCGTCTACCACGATTGCCGAAAGGCTCGGTCACCACGCTTATTTCGAGCTACTCCGGGCTTACTATCGCTGTTTTTCGGACGCCATCACGCAAAGTGGCGGAGAAATTTATCAGTACGTTGGTGACGAAATTATCCTGTCGTGGCCAATGCGCCGCCCGAACGATGTACACCGACCCCTAGCCTGCTTCTTTGCGATGCAAAAAGAACTCCAGCAACAGCAGGACTGGTTTACCCGGCATTTTGAGTGTGCTCCTGATTTTAAAGCGGGCATTCACCTAGGAAAAGTAACCACGGGGGAAATCGGTGTACTAAAGAAGGAAATTCTATTTACCGGAGACGCGGTCAACGTAACCGCGCGCATTCAAAGCCTTTGCAACACCTACTCCGTTAAGCTAATCGTATCGGATAGTGTACACGATTTAGTTACTCCCTCAGCGGACACTCCGTTCAGCTTCCTCGATGAAGCCGTCTTGAGGGGTAAGGAAGAACGCATCAAATTATATACTATCTAACCGGTTTAAGCGGAGGGTCCCCCTCTTTCGGCGGGAGTTATTGGGGCTACTGCCCAGCGAAGGAGACGGTCCGAGTCTACAACATTAGCAAAGCAGCGGCTGACTTTTCCGCTAAGGATATGATTGAAGAAGTATTAGGGTTAGTAAAAAAAAGCAGCTCTCACAACCGCACCAATCCGGTCTGCTAAAAAAGTTGAGTAAGGCGTAAAACTAGTTCGCGTACTTGCTCGGTTGAACTATGAGACAACGAATAAATTGTTGCTCGCAAAACCCAAATAACGCCAAGCGTATAAGAGCTGGTGCGGATACGTTTTTGAAACGGTTTGCCTGCAGTACCTTCCATAGATTAAGGAGGCGCTCCGGATGGGTTGGATTTATACACAATCCTCTATCTTTTATCAGGCGGAGAATAAGGACCAGGAGGGAATACAGATTGATCTGCTGCTTGATCGTAACGATGGGGTTATAAACCTGGTTGAGGCATAATTTTATGACAGGCCTTACCGTGTTGATAGATCGACTTTAGCGAGGCTGGTAAAGCCGCGACGGGCATTTCAAGCGATAGTAGGTAACCGGAAAAGACTTAGTTGGGTTACTGCCTACCGCTGATGGTGGGCAGCGGACGGCTGATAGCCAGGGGGCATTAATCATTTTCTTTCAGGTGATGATTTATTTGTGTAGGTAATACTAGGAACCTACGCCTCACTTTTCCTGGTGATTGAACAATCGTAAACTTAATTATAGGAATACTTATCGCTTTTTTCTAGCTATCCAATACCTTCTTTAAAATCCAGCCAATGATGAAGCCCGGAAGAAATATACCTACAGGTAGTGCCCAGCCACCAAGCTGCTCCGTCATCCAGTCCTTTATTGAATCTAATTTAAAGAAGGCTCCAACGCCCCATACTACTAGTCCAACAATTAGTAGAACACCGATAACGATCAGCAGCACAGGTGGTTCTTTAGGCTGTTGTGTCTCATCCATATGCAGTAGAGTTCTTGTAGACCTCAAGATAAAAAAGACAGGAAGCCTACCCTATCGTAGGCGAGATAAATTTTCTATGAGGTTCTACTTAACATAACATTTGCATCCATGTCAATAAATAGGCGCTAGCAAATCGTCATCTGGCGGAAAAGAGCTTAAAACTCCATTTGCTCGACAAAATCGTGATAAAACTAGCGCCTACCTCAGGATACCGGAAAATGGGAAGACCTAATTGCCGCTTTCCATTTTCCTTCCTTTTCCATCAATTTCAATCATGAAAGTATTTCCTACCATCTCTTTATCGGGGCCTTTCCCATACTTGGCAAGAATGGACCGGTACTTATCTTCTAACGCGCCAGGTTTGATTGTCTTACCGTTAAAAGTGATTCCTTCATGAGTAACCCTCAAGCTAAACTTCTGCTCCCCTTTCTGCAATAGCCCATCAGCCAACAAAGCAGATCTTAGCTCCGCTTCCAAAGCAGCCATGATTACTTTATGACTTTTCATTCGCTGACTGTGCATTTGCATCCTCGCTGTATGCATTTGCATACGTCCGGTATGAACTTGCATGCGGCTACTGTGAATCTGCATTCTGGCACTGTGCATTTCCATTCTGATGCCGTGGACCTGCATCCGTTCACCATGCTCCTTGGTCAACTTTTCTTCGCGCTCAATCAAGCGCTCTAAATCTTCAGTGACATCCTCAGGCGCCTCTTCAATGGCGTCTTCGAAAGCTTCCAATACATCTTCATGGTCCTGAAAAGCATTCTCGTACACCCTGACTAAGTCCTCGTGAGCCAATGCATACGCTAGCTCTGTGTCAGTACTGGCGCGCAATTCCTTACTCCATTCCTGATACGCATCGATAATCTTATTACGGTGAGTGCTCCATGAGCCCAGAAACTCCGTTTTAACCGCTGCGTTCCATTCTTTTAGCCGGTCTCTGAAAGCTGAAGTAGCCTCCTTGACTTTATGACGACCAGCTTCTCCTTCGTCCATTAATTCCTTTAGCTCCTGCTCTTCAAGATCAAAGGTGGGGATTGTTGGCAAACTTGGAGTAACTGCCATCTCCGGGACTGTTGGCTTAGGTAGGCTATCCCGTCGAGCGGAACGTTCCACAGTAGTAATTTCCAAGCGCTCATCTGGTCCTGCCTCTCCTTCAGGTGAAAATAATTCAGCTTCCTGAACAGGCGCTGGATCTGTTGGTGATGCCTCCTGACAAGGAAAAGCATCAGGCATCGCCTGCTCCGGAAGCACCAGCGCTTCCACAGGTGTTGGAGTCACAGTAGAAATGGTTTGCCCTCCCCTATCCGGTGCCACTCCAGCGTAAGTGATAGCTGCTGCAAATCCGAATAGCGGTAAGGCCAGCAACATCTTTAAAGGCGCGGGTTGCTGGTGCCGTGGCATAACTCTACATATACGCTTGATTCGTTGTTCCAGTGGTCCTCCTTCTCTCGAAAATGCCATCGCAAATATTCCGGAATGGCGATGCTCTTCAACAGAAAGCAAGGTGTGTGCATACATTCTCGGGTTACCACACGCTGCAACAGCGACATCATCACAGCACAGTTCCCGCTCTTCGTTAATCTTGTGCATGATCCACCAGTAGAAAGGATGATAGAAAAACACTACTTCCAGGCTGGTAAAGAATAGGTTAATCAGGTAATCACGTCGTTGGATGTGGGCTAATTCATGAGAGAGGATAGCTTCAACCTGGACAGTGCTTAATCCATTTACCAGGCCAATAGGCAACAAGATTATGGGCTTCAAATATCCGATTACCAGCGGCGTATCTATCCGATCAGATTCCGCTAAGCTGATAGGTGCATTAATCTGCATCCTTTTGCTTAACACCGCTAGACGCTGCTGCCATTCCGCCGAGAGCTGACTTAGGCCTTCGCTACGAAGACGAGCAGTTAACAGCAACATCCTGCACCAACGGAAGGCAAAGAAAAAGACACCTAAGCCCCACAGAGCCACTAAATACGCCACATTGTTTTCAAGGAAAACGGGGAGGGAAAAGGAGCTGGTTTCGACTGACGATATACTTTCACTAGCAACATTAGCCGCGGTCTCACCTTGGTAGGCACCAGTCGATAACTCCAGGGTTTCACCTAAGGATGATGAGGTAGTCTCAGCAGATAGTATATCATTATGTTGAACCTCTATTATTGATGCGAAAGTTATCGTAACCCCTCCCGCAAATATGATTAGTGCAGAACATACTATCCAGTATCGGAGCTTAGGAGAACTGTTTTTTAAGGCCATCAGTACTGATCCTACGACCAAGAAGAGTAAGGCGCCTTGCCACAGGGAATGCAGCAGTGTCCAGCCTAAGGCTGGCACCAAATTTGATATAATCATTTGATTGAAATTGGGAACTAAGAATCAGATTCTTCGTCGAGGTTATTTAAAAACTCACGAATACTTTGAAGCTCTTCTTTGCTGGTTTTAGCACCACCTAGAATTTGCATTACTAATCGTGATCGGGAGCCTTTGTAAGTGCGCTCGACAATTTCTTCAAGAACTTCCTGAACATTTTCTTTCTCGCTGATGGTCGGTTGATAGAGATGGGTACGCCCTTCTGTATTCCGGGAAAGCAAACCTTTCTCAAGCATTATCTGCATGAATTTCAAAGAGGTAGTATACCCTATTTGCTTTGCACCAGGTTGACTGATAAGTTCTTCGTGAATTTGCCGAACTGTAGCGGGGCCTGTTCGCCAAAGGATTTTGATAATGTTCATTTCCCTTGGTGTCGGCGTTGATCGTTTTGACATGCCTACGATTTTTTTCGTAACAAATGTATACGATTTTTTTCGTAGTCACAAGAAAAGCATACGATTTTTTTCGTAACATATTTTTTGCGTCCTAAGAACTATTAAGACCGACGATCTACTCTTTGGTTATAGACAGCGTCTATTCCATTCTGAAAAAATATTCAACTACAATTAAATCCTTTCGGCGATCACCTCTTTCTACAGCTCCCGAATCTTAATATTCCGCCATAACACTTTGATTCCTCCTCCGTCGTGAATCTGTAGAGCAATACCCCCTTTGCCTTCCCCAATTTTTGCGTCGTCAATGGCAATCATTTCGGTACCATTAAGCCAGGTGGTCACTTGCGGGCCAACGGCCCGAATTTTCATCTTGTTCCACTCCCCCATCTTCAGGGCACTATCTTTTGCGGGGTCAGGCTTGATCAACCATCCTCTGCCGTAAGACTCATAAATGCCTCCGGTAGCTTTACCGGGAGGGGCAACCTCCACTTGCCAGCCACTCACTTTCGTCCCCTCAACGGTAGAACGAAAGAAAACGCCACTGTTTCCATTTGCCTCCTGTTTGAATTCTAGTGTCAGCTCAAAGTCTTCGAAGTGTTCTGAAGTCTTCAAGTAGCCATACTGAGCATCAGGGCCACTTTCACACACCAACAGGCCATTATCTACGTACCATTTTTCGGTACCATAATTCACCCACCCATCCAGGTTATCACCATTGAACAGTGTTTTTGCCGGACTACATCCAGCGAGCAATATAACGGACAACAAAACAGGGATATAAAGTATACGTAGCATAGCTAAGGGGTGGTTTTAAGTGTATATAGCGAAACGATAAGCATCATACGAGAATCTCCTTCACTACCCTGCCGTGAACATCAGTTAACCGGTAGCGCCTCCCCTGGTGTTTATAGGTCAGTTGCTCGTGGTCAACGCCGGCAAGGTGTAGCAAAGTGGCTTGAAAATCATGAACGTGCACCGGATCCTTGACAATGTTGTAGCCAAACTCATCCGTTTCGCCGTAGGTGAAACCGGGCTTTACGCCAGCGCCCGCCATCCAAATCGTAAAACAGCGCGGATGATGATCCCTGCCGTAATTCGTGGCCGTCAAGGAACCCTGGCTAAAGTTCGTACGCCCAAACTCTCCTCCCCAAATGACCAAAGTGTCTTCCAGTAATCCCCGCCGCTTAAGGTCTTTCACCAGAGCCGCTGAGGCCTGGTCGGTATCCCGGCACTGACTGGCAATTTCCCGCGGAAGGTCCACGTGTTGATCCCAGCCAAGGTGGTAGAGCTGGATAAATTTAACATCCCGCTCTGCCAATCTTCGGGCCAGGACACAGTTCGCAGCGTAGGTACCCGGTTTTCGGGCCGATGCTCCGTACAAGTCAAAGACCTCATCTGGTTCATCGGAAAGATCCATCACTTCAGGAACCGAAGTCTGCATCCGGTAAGCCATCTCGTACTGACTGATCCTGCTCTGAATTTCCGGGTCGCCGAAATCATCCAGGCGCAAAGCATTAAGCTTGGCCAGCTTATCGAGAAATTTTCTTCTGGCATTGCCATCAATTCCCTTTGGGTCCTGGAGGTACAGTACGGGGTCCTTTCCACTACGGAACTGGACCCCCTGGTGCAATGAGGGCAAAAACCCATTTCCCCAAAGGCGGGAATAAATCGGCTGGGGGCGCTGCGCGCCCCGACTCAGCAACACCGTAAAGGCCGGCATATTCTCATTCTCGCTACCAAGCCCATAGCTCATCCAGGAACCAATGCTCGGGCGACCAGCCTGCTGACTCCCCGTCTGAAAAAAGGTGATTGCCGGATCGTGGTTAATCGCTTCCGTATGCATGGTTTTGATGAAGCAAAGCTCATCCGCAATTGATCCGATATGGGGCAAAAGATTACTTACCCAAGCACGGCTCTTCCCCCACTGCTGAAAATCAAATTTAGACCCGGCCAGTGGCATAGACTGCTGATAGGCGGTCATGCCCGTCAAACGCTGGTTACCACGTATTCCGGGAGGTAGCTCCTCACCATGACGCTCCCGAAGCAAAGGTTTGTAGTCGTACAGTTCGTACTGGCTTGGCCCCCCGGACTGAAACAAATAAATGACCCGCTTCGCCCGCTGTGGAATGTGTAGGCGCTTCAATGCCTCCGGTAAAACAGGACTATCCACTCCCCTATCGCAACCAAGCAACGACCCCAGCGTAAGCGCACCAAGCCCCAGGCTCGCCTTGCTGAAAAAATGGCGACGATTGTACTTCAAACGGGCTTCATCAATAGGATCCGGCATAGTGAGGGGCTATTTTCTTTGGGCTTCGTCAAGGTTAAATATGGCACTTACCACTACCGTGGCAGCAGCTAATTCCTGTTGGTTCACCGTAGTACTTAGCGGTTGTCTGCCAACACTCAAAAGTGCTGCCGTTGCCGCGGCATCACTGGCAAAGTAGCTCCGGTTTTCCGTGAGCATTTCCTGCAGAATGACCTGTTCTTCGGGTACGGGGGCACGAGAGACAATTGCCCTGAATGCGGCCTCAATAAGCTCTGCATCTTCTTTTCCCTGCAACAGTAGCTGCTGCGCAAGACAACGACTTGCCTCGGTATAAATCGGAGCATTCATCACCACAAGTGATTGTAAGGGAGTGCTGGTCCTTTGCCGTTTCACGGTACATACCGCTCTTTCCGAGGCATCTAGTGTTAGCATGTCTGGTGGAGGGATGGTCCGTTTAAAGTAGGTGTAAAGGCTGCGTCGATAAAGGTCGGCTCCCCTACCCGACCGGTAAATCGGTTCACCGATATCAGAGGCCATTTCGAACCACAATCCGGCAGGCTGATAGGGCTTAACCCATTTGCCTCCAACGCGCTGGTGCAACAGTCCGCTAACGGCCAATGCCTGATCGCGGAGCATTTCAGCTGTAAGCTTCCCGGCAGGCCCTCTGGCAAGCCAGGTATTGACAGGATCGCGCTTCAGCACATCCGCGTTCAACTGACTACTTTGCCGATAGGTGCTAGACGACACGATGAGTTTGAGCATAGTCTTAGTGTCCCAGCCAGAGTCACGATACCGCAGCGCGAGATAATCTAGAAGTTCGGGATGAGATGGAAGTGCTCCCTGATTGCCGAAGTCTTCCGTACTGGCCACTATGCCCCTGCCAAAGCACTGTTGCCACAGCCGGTTCACCGCCACACGAGCAGTTAACGGATGCTCATCGGCAAAGAGCCACTGGGCAAGGCCCAGGCGATCCTTTGGAGCATTGGCCGGTAAGGGCGGCAGCGCACTCGGCGCCTTGCGCTCAACCCTAGTGCCGAGGTTATCATACTCCCCGCGAATCCGCACATAAGTTGCCGTAAGCGTGTCTTTTTCCTCCATCACCATCACCTTGGGGATGGTTCGATCAATTGACCTCAAGCTATCAAGCTGCGCTGCATTAGTGGCGTACTCGTCAGAATGATGAAATAAGGTATGTTGGTGCCAATCCCGGGAAGAAAAGGCGTCAGCAGTCATTTGCGCGGACGCAGGTGCAAAGGAGGACAACAGAGCAATGTCTACCGGGCTTAACTCACGGTCATAAAGCCGGAATTCATCGATTGCACCGTCGGCAAGCCCCGTTAAGCCTGCTCGCGTACGCCCCCGCTGGTTCCAATTGCCCAAGGCAAGTTGATTACCATTCAGGATGGTATTACGGTTCAGGTTATCTACAACAATCTCTGCATCCTGCGTCCGCGCCCCTATGTAGAGCGTTACCCCCGCAGCCTTGCCGGAACCATCGTAACTGAATGCCACGTGCTGCCAGCTATCAGCTGGCACCGAGGCACGGCTACGCACCTCCAGCGCCAGTAACCCTTCTGGGTATTGATCCGGTGCCCACCACATCCCTGCCAGGCGAAAAGCCAGCTTGTTCTCCGCCGTCAACACAAGGTCATATCCATTGTGCAAGAGTTCATCCATGCGTTTGCCAAATATGGCCCGCGTTTGTCCCTTGCCATTGTGCTTTACCCAAATGGAGCCGGAGAAGGCCTGGTGAAACTCAAAGTCGCCGACAAGACCGGCGGCGACATAGTTTTCACCGTCGAATGCTAGCGCTTTCCCCTGCTTCCCAGACACCTCTTTGACCGCCCCAAAATTAGGCGGAAGGTTGTAATTCATCCACCCATCCTCTGTCTCCTGAAGGTTGCTCCCGGTCCGTCCTGAGCTATTATCATCAAAGCTGAAGGAAGCCACCAGCCCTTTCTCCAGCACAGACCCCTGCACCGCTTT
>CAZTTF010000115.1:0-4062 GCA_964616365.1 uncultured Lewinella sp.
GTTACAGGTGCTGCCTTTGCTATAAAATGAGACAACTGACGACAGATCTACTTTCTTTTTAAATTTTACTTGCTACAACAACATTTGCCATACTATCTTTATTCTACCAAATAAAAACATCATGACTGCCCACCACACCACACAACAGGATTACGCTGCTTACGCACCGGCCGACTATGCCGTGTGGCGCAAGCTGGCGAGCCGTCAGATCACTGCTTTAAAAGCAGTGGCCTGCCAGGAGTACCTCAATTGCCTGGCGGACCTCTACCCCATCCTCAGCCCTGACCATCCTCCCCGTTTTTCGGACCTCAACCGGCAACTTATCAATGCCCACGGATGGTCCATTAAAGTAGTCCCTGGCTTCCTACCCGTTGATGAATTCTTCGGTCTCCTGTCTCAGCGCCGGTTCTGCTCCAGCACCTGGCTCCGTTCCGAAGAACAACTGGACTACCTGGAAGAGCCGGACATGTTCCATGACATCTTTGGCCACATCCCCCTGTTCCTGGACCGGGATTACGCCGAATTCGCCCGCAAGTTGGGTGCGCTGGGGGTCAAACACCAGCACGACGAAGAAAAGGTGAAACAACTACAGCGCCTTTACTGGTTCACGATCGAATTCGGGGTTATGTATCAGGATGACGCGCTCAAAGTATACGGCGCCGGTATCTGTAGCAGCTACGGAGAGACGAATCATGTCTACGACAACCCCGACGTGGAAGTAGTTCCTTTTGAACTTGATGCCGTCCTGGCACAAGACTTCATCATCACTGAAGTCCAGATGAAGTACTTTGCCATTAACAGCTTTGCGGAGCTGTGGGCCGTCGTCGACGAGTTGGAAGCACGCTGGGCCTGAACGGTGGCGAATTAAATATTTACCAGGGCGATCGCAAAGTCGGCTAACTCCCCTGTAAAACCTTAAGTAAGTACTTATCATCCCAGCCCGCCATTTTTCGTCTTGTTTTGATGCCTACCTTAGCTGTCTTCTCCCGTTTAAGCAGATTGAGCGAGAAGTGGCGAACTACGCTCTGGTTAACCGCCGCATTGCCCTTTCTAGTACGATTATCGTCTTCGCCAAAGGCCACATCTAGCACATAGTGAAGTGAGTTTTCAATACTCCAGTGATTGCGAATCGACCGCGTAATCGCCTTGCGGTCGACAAGGCTCAAATTGGTAATAAAAAACCTACGCTCTTGGCGGATTTGTCCTTCCTTACGACCATTAACGAATTCAGTATGGTTATCAGCCATGATGATAGTCTTTAGTTGTGGCCAACGCGCGATTAGTTGTGGAGTCAAGTAGTCTTTTGCTGGACACAATGTGTAGGTTCGTCTCTCCAGGCGTCCGTGACCGTAATCATCGGTTACTACTGCCACACTATCATCCTGAACGCCCACCTTTTCAAAGTTCTCTCGCAACTCCTCGTGCAAATCTGGTTGGTTCCCCTTAACGGCTAGGACATAATTACCCTGCGACTGTATAATTTGCTCTGCAATAGCAGTTTGGGTCCCCATTGCATCGATCGTAACGGTACAGTTTTGTAACTCTAGTAGCCGCAAAAGCTGAGGAATAGCGGTAATCTCATTGGACTTCTCAGCCGTGGCGATCTGAGCAAGTACTAGACTTTCATCGCTAGCATACGCACTGACGACATGACTACCTAAACGCTCATTGAAGGTGTCAAAGCTGCCTCGCATCGTCTTACCATCAATGGCAATATGCTCTGCTACGGCCGCTAGCGACTTGGTCCAGTTTGAAAAGCATTCTTGAAACGCTTGAGGCTGTAAGGCGGCAAAAACACGACTAAAAGTATCGTGAGAGGGAATGCCGCGCTGAGCTACTTTGAATACCTGTTGGAAGAGTGATTTCTTTATCTTGCCAAACGCTTCAATCTCCGTCCATTCGTCACAGCCGCAGATCATAGCGACCAGGGTAATAGTTAGGAGGGTCGCTAAGCTATGTCGCTTACCGCGTGGATCGCGAGGGTCGGGCAAGGTGTCAAAATGGGCAAGCAGGCGAAGGGCTGGGAGGTCGGCCATTTTGGGACCAAAATAACAAGACTCTCGTTTAGACTTTGCGATCGCCCTGGCTATGAAACAAGAGCTACACGCTCCAAATACTGCTTCCACCGGGGCTTAAATCGCGCTTTAGCCATATTGGACAGTATAGAATAGTCCTGAAAACAGATAGCTTCACCTAGTTTCCGAATTAATTAAGTAAGCCCCTACCAGATTCATCCATCCTCTTTTACTTACCAATAAATGGACTTGAACGATGTAAGCACGTAAGCGCTCAAAGAAGACCATGATGCGCTTTATCACTGCCCCAAAAACCTGTACCTTGCACCCTGCGTTCGCGCCCAATTTCAGGAGCTAGGGGCTAGGGAGCTAGGAGCCAGAGCAGTAGTCTTCAAACAGATTTATCCAATTGAATATGCCACGTCAACTTCTTGAGACCGACCAAAAAGCGCTTGAGGTCAACCTCAACCCAAAGATCTACGGCACCTTTGCCGAGATCGGCGCGGGCCAGGAGGTGGCCCGCTATTTTTTCCAGGTCGGTGCCGCTGCGGGCACCATCGCCAAAACAATGAGTGCCTACGACAAGGTCTACTCCGATCAGATATACGGGGTAGAACCCTCCGGCCGCTACGTCTGCGAAAACCGCATCCACAAAATGCTCAATCACGAGTATGAACTGATGGTAGACCGGTTACGGCACGATAAACCGGACACGAACTTCTTTGTCTTTGCTGATACCGTTGCGGCCATCAATTACAGCAGGACCATCCGTGGGAATGGCTGGCTGGGGCTACGCTTCCAGCTCAACCCTACTAACGGCACCCATAATGATTTGCTGCTGCACGTGCGGATGCTGGACAACGATAACCAGCTACAACAGCAGGCCATTGGTATTCTCGGCGTCAACATGATCTACGGCGCCTACCATTATCAGGATGATCCGGAGACCCTTTTGATCAGCTTACTGGACGGCCTGAAAGGACGTGTTGCCATCGACATGATCGTACTCGATGGCCCCGACTTCCCGATTGACAACAGACTGCTAAGCCTTTGGCTGGTGAAGCACGGGCTTACAGATATAACGATGTTCAACCCTGCTGGCCGGAGTATTCATCCCAGTGAATTCCTCTACCGGAAATCGGTCATGGTTGTTCGCGGTAGTTTTCGTCCTGCTACCCTCGTTAATGAAGACATGCTGCGGGCTGGCTACCAAAAATTCAGGGAATCCGAGGGGATTGACCCATCCAAGAGCTTCCTGCTCACCGAACTCACGCTTGACAACCTCCAACACAGTGCCGAGTTGAACGAACGCGATTACCTCCACCGTGCTACGCTGTTGAATGCGCTGGGGCAAACGGTAGTCATTTCCAACTATAAGCGTTACGGCGAATTGGTCGATTACCTGAGTCTTTACAAAGTGGCACCGGTAGGTATTGTAATGGGCGTAAACGAATTGCTGGAGCTGATCAGCTCCAAATATCACGAAAACCAGGATGGAAGGCTACTGGCCTCCTTCGGGGAAATATTTACCCGCAACGTGAAGATATACGTTTACCCCGCCCGACAGGAAGGCTCGGCGGATTTAATGACGGCAACGAATCTTCCATTGCCAGAAGGTGTCCGGTTCTTGTATCAGCACATTCTCGATAGCCAGCAGGTTGTAGACATTTCTAATTTCAATGCTAACAACCTCCACATCTATTCTAAAGATGTACTTGCCAAAATCACGGCAGGAGAAGATGGTTGGGAAAAAATGGTGCCGGAAAAGGTCGCACGGCTGATCAAAGACCAAAACCTTTTTGGCTACCCCAGTGAGAAGATGGCGTTTGAGTATTAGGGGTGTAGTTGTTGCAAACAGCAGGTTACAGTTATAGATTCACCTTCGGGGTTCGGGGTTCAAATCCAGCAATAGCCTTCCAAAATTCCACAGTCATTTTTGATAGCTACCTTAACGTAAAGAACTGACCTCTGCAGATGTTGTCAATGCTTCCAGACGGTCTTCCAGCACTTCCCGCCAGCCAAAGAACTGCCCTATTCTCCCCCGGGT
>CAZTTF010000116.1:0-29210 GCA_964616365.1 uncultured Lewinella sp.
ACACTATCTGCTACCCGGCCTACTTCTGTGCGGTCAGGCCCGATTCTGGTCACCTCTAGTTGTTTCGTGCGCTCTTTACGACGTCGAATCCATAACGGGAGATGACCATAAAAATGGAAATGTCCCCGGATGATCGCCAGAATATGTTCGAAGTTACCTTGCATAAGGAATAGGACTCCAGCTAAACCGTCAAGGAATAAGCGCACCGGAAGCCACCAGACAAGGCGCGTAAGGGGCTCATTTTTAAAACTCGTAGTAAGGGTGTTACGGAAATTCAGGTATGTTTTCCGCGGGGTATTATAGCTCAAGGTTCCCCCGCCAACGTGATAGACCACAGAGCGTGGTTCAACGAGGATTCGGAAGCCGGCGCGTTTCATGCGCCAGCAGAGATCAATCTCTTCGGCGTGGGCGAAATATTCTGGTTCAAAGCCGCCTAGGGCGTGAAAGAGATCTGCCCGGCAGAAAAAGGCAGCTCCGGAAGCCCAGAAGATTTCTTCCTGGCCATCGTATTGTCCTTCGTCCCGTTCGGTATGATGGAATATTCTTCCCCGACAGAAGGGGTAACCGAGGTAATCCAGGAAGCCGCCAGCGGCACCAGCATACTCAAAACGGTCAGGGTCTGCCTCTGCCAGTATTTTTGGTTGCACCGCACCGATATTCTCAGTCTTGAACAGCGGGACAATCTGCTCAATCCAGGAAGCAGTGACCCGTACGTCTGAATTCAGTAGTACGTAAATCTCAGCTGATACCTGCTGCATGGCTATGTTGTAACCGTTCGCGAAGCCGTAGTTTTCTGGCAACTCAATCAGTTCGACATCCGGGTGGTTGGCTTTCAGCCAACTTACAGAATCATCCGTACTGGCGTTATCGGCAATGATTACCCGGGCATAGTCAGGTAAGGAATCTTTTACACCCTCCAAATAGCTTTCCAGGTACGTCCGACCATTGTAGTTCAGGATAACTACCGCGGTATCTGGTGTGTAACCGGAGGCTTTTTCTGGCGCTTGCACCTGTGGTTGATTCAATGACTCCCTTGCGTCCTTTTCGTCCTGCCTCAATTGATCCTGGAGAGCTTCCAGATTATCAAGCGTCATGTCACCACGCAAGTAGTCAACGAAGGTTACCGTAATGTCTTCCTCGTAGATGTCCTGATCAAAGTCGAAGATATTCAGCTCAATGGTGATACCGCGTCCGTCCTGTAGACTTGGCCGGTCTCCGATGTACAGCATTCCAGCAACTTCCAGGCCTTTGACTTTTGCCTGGACGGCATAGATACCATTAGCCGGAATCAACTTCAGCTTATGGTTAGGCAGTATGTTGGCAGTAGGAAACCCAATTGTCCGCCCGATCTTTTTACCCGAGACAACTTTGCCGGAAAGCTCATACGGCCGGCCCAAAAGGCCGGCGGTCTGGCGGACATCCCCAGCGTGTAAAGCCTTGCGAATACGCGTAGAACTGACCGCGATATCGTCAACCTCCTGGGCCCCAATCTCGATCACCTCGTAATTGTGCTTTTCTCCGTGGTGTACCAGGTACTCCAGGTCGCCAATTCGGTCTTTTCCAAACCGGTGGTCATAACCGACCACTATTCTGTCGGGCCGGAAATACTTTACGAGGAAGTTTTCAATATATTCTTCCGGTGTTTGCTGGCTGAAGGCCAGCGTAAAGGGGATAATAACTAAATGATCGATCCCTGCAGCGGCGCAGTAGCGGATCTTCTCCCGGGTGGTAGAAATCAAGCGCAGGCTGTCATCATCCGGTCGCAAAACAGTGCGTGGGTGCGGGTCAAAAGTGATCATGACACTTTCTCCTCCCCGGCGCTCAGCTAATCGTTTTATCCGCTTGAGGAGTTGCTGATGGCCACGGTGCACACCGTCGAAGCTACCAATGGTAACTACGGCGCGGCGGAAGCGGGGGAGTTCGTCGAGAAAGAAATGCGTCTTCATGGGGAGCGCACAAGGTACGGATAGGCACGGTTAATTAATTAGCAGAATATCTTTAATTACGTTAATCAAGTGATAAAAGGAGCCTTTTTCTGATAGCATTACGATAGAGATCCCCACAGTTCTCAGCTCAAAATTAGGCATAATTACTTGCCCTATCCCTTGCACCTGCGGCCCCGCCCTGGATAAAGCACTCAGGGCAATTGCATTATTGCATTAAAAGCTGACGCATAGTATGACCCCTTGAAAACGCTCCTTGCGTCGCTACCAAGGGACACATACTTTGAGCAGCGACCTCGAACAACCCATAAACGATAATAGATTGTAATGCGATTGCCCTGCGCATCATCACAATTTATCATTGTGGTAGCTGACAGGAAAAGTATCTTCACCGGAAATCTTCCCAATCATGCAGTTGAAGGAACCTCGTCTTCTGAGAACCGATCTATTCATTGATGGTAACTGGCAGCAAACTGCCCGGCGTTTTCCGGTTGTAGATCCTGCCACTCAAAAAGAAATCGCACTGGTTGCCGATGCTGGAATAGCCGAAACCAACCGTGCCGTTAGTGCTGCACAGGCTGCGCTCCCTGCGTGGAAAAAGCTAACGGGGCAGGAACGAGGCCATTTACTCCGGAAGTGGTATGAGCTGGTGCTGGATAACCTTGATGATCTTGCGCTGATTCTGACTACAGAGCAAGGTAAGCCCCTCACGGAAGCAAAGGGAGAAATAGGCTACGGAGCCTCTTTCATTGAGTGGTTTGCGGAGGAGGCTCGACGTACTTACGGAGATGTTATTCCCGGGCATATGAGGGACAAGAGAATTACGGTAGTGCGGGAGCCACTGGGAGTTATTGCTGCAATTACTCCCTGGAATTTTCCGAATGCGATGATCACCCGCAAGGTGGCTCCAGCCTTGGCAGCTGGATGTACCGTGGTGCTTAAGCCCGCAGAAGATACACCACTATCGGCGTTGGCGCTGGCGGTTCTTGCGGAGCAAGCGGGCATTCCCGCCGGTGTATTGAATGTGCTACCGACCAGCGCTCCAGCTCAGGTGGGGCAAGTACTCACGGACAGCTCCGTGGTACGGAAGTTAAGTTTCACCGGTTCTACGGCCGTAGGAAAACAACTGATGGCGCAGTCAGCGGGCACCCTCAAGAAGCTCTCTTTAGAACTGGGAGGCAATGCACCCTTTATCGTTTTTGAGGACGCAGACATTGAGGGCGCGGTCGCAGGTGCCATGCGGGCCAAATTCAGAAATGCCGGGCAAACCTGCGTCTGCGCGAACCGAATTTTTGTCCACGCTGCCGTGTATGATGAATTTACAAAGGCAATGCGGGAAGCGGTAGAGGTGCTTCGGGTGGGTAACGGAACCGACCCACAAACTGAAATCGGTCCCCTGATCAATCAGGCCGGAATTGATAAGGTGGATGCGATTGTCAACGATGCTACGGCCAAAGGCGCACGCCTCATAACCGGCGGCAGCGCCCACGAAGCTGGCGCACTTTTTTATCAGCCAACACTGCTCACTGAGGTTGATCACAGTATGCGGATTGCTGCTGAGGAAATCTTCGGCCCCGTAGCCCCCATTATCCGTTTTGAGACGGAGGAAGAAGTTATCAAGATGGCGAACGATACGCCTTTTGGCCTGGCAGCCTATTTCTACGGCCGCGACGTAGCCAGGTGCTGGCGAGTAGCGGAAGCACTAGCGTACGGTATGGTCGGCATCAACACGGGTATGGTGTCTACCGCTGTTGCCCCCTTTGGGGGTGTCAAAGCCTCCGGCTTTGGCCGGGAGGGATCTAAATATGGCATTGAGGAGTACATGACGTTGAAATACATGTGCTGGGGGCTGTGAGACCTTCTGTCAGGTAAAATCAGGCGGGGAGAATTCGTGGATATTAAGGAGAGTCACCCGCCAGTAATTCCTGGGGATTACAGTGTTTTCAGGCGCTCCGTATAAGGGAAAGGCGTGCTCTGTCCCTACAAATGCGACGATATCGTACCAAGTTCCTTGAGGAATACCAATAAATAACCCAGTACAAATTTTTGCTACTCTACAGTCTAGACAAGCAACACCGCCAGCGCTTCCTTGACTCGGCCAGCTCGCAGCAATGTCTGCGCGAACAGTTGTTGTGACTTTACTCCTCCAGCTTTATCCCAGTTTAACTCTTCTGTTTTTACTAATGCTTCAGCATCTGCAACATTGAGCAAGGTTTCAAGATTACCTAGACGTCCCAGGTCATTTCCGGTCAGGAATTCACTGTTGCGAATATTTTCGGGTAAACGGTCAACGCCAATGCCGAGCGTACGTATTGGCTTGGGGATTTCGAAGAGTGCATTTCCAGCGGCACGCACGTAGTCGCTGCCACCCATCCGGCCAACCAGGTCAAGGAGGGTGGGGTCAAGTTTTCCATCAGTGAGGTATTCGTCCCGCACATGCACGCGCACCGCGCGTGCCAGCACCATGTTCCCCGCCATGGGGCCGTCTCCCAGGGCGATTACGCGGTCGACTATACATTCAAAAGCAACTGGTGATTCTCCAACCCGTGGTGGTTTGATCACGTCACTTGGCACCTGGGTCAATCCTGCCTTGACAAACTCGTTCACCTCCGAAGGGTAGGCCGTACTGGTAAGTGACATCTGCTCTACCAATGCATGATTTACAACGTTGATGACAACTTCCGGGACTTCTAATACATTGTCCAGCGTATCCTTTGACGACCCATCTCTGCCGCTTAGCTGGGGGGCGAAAACCATCATGGGCGGGTCGCCACTAACAACATTGAAAAAGCTGTAGGGACTGAGGTTTACGTTGCCCTCTTTGTCCACCGTGGAAGCAAAGCAAATTGGCCGGGGCGCAACAGAGGCAGACAGGTACTGGTAGGCTTCTCGGGGGGTGAGGGAGGCGAAATCGATGGTCATGAATAGACGGTTATTACTCGGAAAGAGGGATACTAGAGGCTTACTTATGCGCAGGATAGATCGTGCCGACGGCTTCACCGAAGCCGACCCGGATGCCATCCTTTTCGGCCCATCCTTTGAGGGTGACGGTGTCTCCGTCTTCGAGGAAAGTCCGTTCCTGGCCATCGGCCAGGGTGAAGGGTTGCCGACCACCATGGGCGATCTCCAGTAGAGAACCGTAGGAGCTTTCGTCCTTACCTGATATCGTTCCGGAGGCCATTAGGTCCCCGGTACGGACGTTACAACCGTTTACGGTGTGGTGGGCAAGTTGTTGGGCCATATTCCAGTACATGTACTTGAAATTGGAGCGCGACACTACGGTTGGCGTGCTTGCCGCGGGCGTTATACTTACCTCGAGATTGATGTCATAGTTGTTAAGCCCTTCAATACGGAGGTAGGGTAGCACTTCCGGATCCTGTTTGGGGCCCGCTACACGAAAAGGCTGTAGTGCCTGGAAGGGCACTACCCAGGGAGACATAGTCGAAGCGAAATTCTTCCCCAAAAATGGCCCTAGCGGGACGTATTCCCACTTTTGGATGTCGCGGGCAGACCAGTCGTTAAACAACACCATGCCAAAGATGTAGTCTTCGGCATCAAAGACTGAAATTGGATCACCGAGGGGAGAGTCTTCACAAATGATGAATCCCATTTCTAACTCCAAGTCAAGACGATTAGACTGCTGAAATACAGGGACTTCCATCTTGTTGGTTTTAACTTGACCTGAAGGCCTCCGGACTGGCGTTCCGCTCACAACGATTGACGATGATCTGCCGTGATAGCCAACTGGGAGATGGCGCCAGTTGGGGAGTAGCGCATTTTCGGGATCACGAAAGAGTTTCCCTACATTGGTGGCATGCTCAATGCTGGAATAGAAGTCAGTGTAGTCACCTACCTGCACGGGGAGATGCATGGTTGCCTCCAGGCGATTGACGAACAGGTCAGGATTGTTGGCCAGGGGGCCTTGCTCGTCCATTAACCATGCCTGCACCTGCGCCCGCGCCCGTGAAGTCAGGTCGCGACCCAGTGCCATGAAAGGGTTCAAAACAGGTTCGTAAAAGACCGTGGCATCGAAATCAAATAGCCCTAACTCACTTACCTTACTCATGTCAAGGATGTGATCTCCAACGGCTACGCCGACGCGTGGTGATTCTCCTGGGAAAGAAAAAATGCCCCAGGGGAGGTTGTGGATCGTGAAATCAGAATCCTGTGGAATAGAGATGACCATGCTTATTAATTACCCGGGCTTAACCTGGTTCGTTTGTAATGTATTGAGCTGGTGCTACAACCAGGACTGATAGTAATCTCCAGTCTCAATCTGCGCAGCTGTTTCTGTAACCATCAGCGGGCTGAAGGTATCGATCATAACCGCCAATTCTTCGGTCTTGGTGTGACCGATACTTCCTTCGTAGGTTCCGGGGTGGGGGCCATGGGGAATGCCTCCGGGGTGCAAGGAAATATAGCCCGGACCAATACCCGTACGGCTCATAAAGTCACCGTCGACGTAATAAAGCATTTCGTCCGAGTCAATATTTGAGTGGTTGTAGGGTGCAGGGATAGACTGCGGGTGATAGTCGTAAAGCCGTGGGCAGAAAGAGCAAATCACGAAAGACTTAGTCTCGAATGTCTGGTGCACCGGTGGTGGCTGATGTACCCGTCCCGTAATTGGTTCAAAATTATGGATGGAGAAACCGTAGGGGTAATTGTAGCCATCCCAGCCAACAACGTCGAAGGGGTGGGAAGCATAGACGACCGTGTGGAGGACACCTTGCTTCTTGATCTTGATGGTAAACGCTCCAGTTTCATCGTGGGTCTCAAGGTCCTGCGGCAACTTCAAGTCGCGCTCACAAAAGGGGGAATGCTCCAGCAATTGACCAAAGTGGTTCCGGTAGCGCTTAGGCGTATAGATTGGATCGGTTGACTCGGCAAAGAGGATGCGGTTGTCATCTGTATCAAAATCAATCTGATAGATCATTCCGCGCGGAATGATAAGGTAGTCACCGTATTCGAAGGGGATATTACCAACAAGGGTCCTCAGGGTTCCTGTTCCACGATGGATGAAAAGCATCTCATCTGCATCCGCGTTCTTGTAGTAGTAGGAGGTTAGCGACTCCTGAGGTGCGGCCACACCAATCTGAATGGTGCTGTTGACCAGTAGTGCTTTACGACTATTCAGAAAATCCTTTTCCGGGGGCACGTCGAAGCTTACCAGCTTACGGGACCTAATGGTTTTCTCCTCTGCGATCTTGGGGCTTACATCAACCTTCTCCGTAATCTCCTTCACCATCGTAGGCCGGTAACGATGATAAAGCAAGGAGGACATTCCGTCGAAGCCAATGGTTCCAAAGAGCTGCTCGTGGTACAACTCTCCATCCGGGCGACGAAACTGGGTATGACGTTTGGCCGGGATCTGGCCAAGGCGGTGATAAATAGGCATGGATCAGACTTTATGTTGTCAAGACAACTAATTGCAAAGGTAAATGGTTTGCCCCTATCCCTGACTGCATTATGGTTTCTTTGTGCGCATTTTGTGACTGAATTTAGGAAGATGCGCCAAAACAGTGGTTACCATGCATCTATTGCTTGGACCTAATTGGATCAGGTTTATTCTAATAACCCAAAAATCAAGTTATGCGCTATCTTTTTATCCTCTTTGTTCTCCTCGGCACCCTAAGCACTGTTTCTGCCCAAATCGCTCCTGATAAGGAAGAGACAGCCTTTACTGAAGCGGAGCAAATGCCCATGTTTATTGCTGATTGCCCCGAAGGAATGTCCTACAGCACCTGTTCCAAGAAGGCAATGCTTACTTACGTGTACGGCAACATCAAGTACCCTAAAAAAGCCCGTAAGGCAAAGATTGAGGGTATGGTGGTCGTTTCTTTCATCGTAGAAAAGGACGGTACCATTACCAACCCTTCTATTTACCGTGATATAGGTGGCGGTGCTGGAGAAGAAGTGCTACGTGTGGTAGAAGCCATGAACGATAATGGTCCGTCCTGGACTCCGGGCACAATTGACGATAAGCCCGTCCGGGTTGAGTTTAAGCTGCCGGTAAAGTTTAAACTGTCCAGTAAAAGTTAGTAGCTAGCATAAGTCCCATAGCACCTTCTCTTTGGTATATTGTCAGGGAAAACCACCTAAACAATCTACCATGATGAGAATCATTGCGTTCGTAACCATAGTCTGCCTGGCGACTGCCTGCGGGCCAGTCGCTACCGGGGAACCATCCCCGGCCCAACCCAATATCATCCTCATTTATGCGGACGATCTCGGTTATGGCGACTTGAGTTGTTACGGCCATCCGACCATTCATACGCCAAGGATTGATCAGCTGGCGACAGAGGGAATCAAACTTACCTCCTTCTATACGGCAGCTGCGGTGTGTACGCCATCCAGAGCAGGCTTACTTACCGGAAGGTATCCCTTGCGAGTAGGATTACCGGGGAACCTGGGCCCGGATTCTGAGGGAGGTTTAAATCGTGAAGAACGCACCCTTGCGGAGGGCCTTCGGGATAACGGTTACCGTACGGCTGCTTTCGGAAAATGGCACCTGGGAGCAGTGCCAGGTTACTTACCTACTGATCGTGGTTTTGATGAGTACTTCGGTATCCTGTACAGTAACGACATGATGCCCCCCTGGGTCAATACGGAGCGACCACTGCATTTGTACCGAAACGATCAGCCAACCACGGAGCTGCCGGTTAATCAAACGACCCTAACACAACGGTATACTGATGAGGCAATACGTGTAATCAACCAGCAGGATGATCAGCCATTTTTCATCTACCTGCCATACGCGATGCCACACCTCCCGCTGAATGCTTCAGATGCATTCCGGGGCAAATCTGCGGGTGGTCTGTACGGTGATGTCATCGAGGAAATCGACCATAACGTTGGGCGTTTGCTGGACGCGCTGGCTACTAGTAGTGCTGCGGAGAACACATTGGTGATATTTACGAGTGATAATGGGCCGTGGAGGAATCTACCGAACAGAATGATCGATTCAGAGCCCGTAGAAGCCTGGCACGGAGGCAGCACAGGCCCGCTATCCGGGGCAAAAGCTACGACAATGGAAGGGGGAGCAAGAGTACCCGCCATCATGCACTGGCCGGGGAAAATCCCCGCCGGTCAGGTCTCTGCTGAACTAGCTACAACACTTGATCTGCACGCTACCATTCTGGCGATAACGAATACACCAGTACCTAGCCGGCCACTCGATGGGCAAAACCTTTGGCCCTTCCTGACGGGAACGGCGCCCTCTCCAGTTGCACAGTACTTTTATTTTACCGGCCGCAGGCTGGATGGCGTCCGGGATGCCGAGTGGAAACTAAGGATTGCTCCAGTCGCTGACGACTGGAAATCGCCGGAACATGCCACCGGCGAAGAACCGGTGGAAGTTGCCCTGTACAACCTCAAAAATGACCCATTTGAGCAGTTTAATCTGGCTGAACAATTCCCGGAGGAAGTTGCCCGTCTCAAAAAGTCATTGGCAACAATGGCATCCGCTACGGGTGCTACGCTTGTGAATAGCTCAGAAATCAGGTAAGTCCTGTGCGTAACCGACACTAGTTTAACGCGAGGTTTGGCAACGATGCTTGGTTTCTTCTTGTTGAAGTGGACCAAACACTTATGTTTGGTTTATTTCGTCTGTTGGTCTTTTAGTCTGTTAGACGGTCATGATTGCCAAAGAGACTAAAGGACTAACACACTTGACGATCACGGGAGGCTATAGACTGATAGCCAACTACTTGCATTATTGCCTTGTCCAAACCTGACGTTAATTTAGCCGGCATGTAGGGACAGAGTATACCCTGTCCCTACTATGCCTGCCTGAAGACGCCCTAATTCGTTGGGGATTACCGACGGTATATCCTTGGCGGATATTCTCCTATTTCAAGGACTTATTCTACCGACTTTCCATTTCAGTATCAAGGCCGACGATAAAGCCGAGTACCAGCATAACGATGCCCTCCGCATCATTCTGTGGCTTGAATACCGCATAGAGGTCATGGTCTTTGTTGAGATCAGCATCAGCTGGTAAGCTTAGTGCGATTGGCAGCATTGGTGGAGCACCGCCGTTCATGCCCGGCAGGCCTTCGGACTGCTCGAGTAGGGGAGAGGTACCCACCAGCGGACCATCCGCTGCGCCCAGGTGTAGTTCAATGGTTCCGCCCGAGGCGTTCACCTGAGGCTTGGGTGCTGCAGCAATGACGGTGACGTTACTTACGCCCGTCAGGTCGATATCTTCGAGCATAATGTAGGAATCAGCCCCCTCTGCCATCAGGAACTCCATTCCGCCAAAGGACATCTTCTGGACTTTTTCGTAAGCATCGAAATTAAAGGGGTGCACCATAGAGTTACGAAGGACTACCGTTGCTTCCTCTCCCAGGGAAGGAAGGCCTCCGGCGCCCTTGTCCTGATAAGCACCGCGCAGGATGAATACGCCCTTGCCGGGGTCACCTTCGGGCAAAGTGGCCAGGTAGGTTCCCGCGAGAGGTATTCTTTCGGCCTCTGCTTGAGCTAATCCCAGAATGTAGCGAACCATATCAGCAGCTTCATCTGTTGCCAGGTCGGGGTGGGCCGCCATGGCATTTTCTCCCCAGACACCGCCGCCACCGGAAATGATTTTACCGGTGAGGTATTCCAGGGCGTTTTCATCCTCGGCGTAACGCTGACCTATTTCAAGGTAGGTAGGTCCGATAGACTTGCTGGCCACTTTGTGGCAAGAAAGACAATCACTTTCAGCGATCAATGCTTCTCCACGACTCATCATGGCACCTGCGTCCGCGCCCCGGTGCCCCATTTCTACAGCTACTTTATCAAAACCTTCCGCCAGGTAATCAACGCTGAAAGCAACCCGCTGATCCGCAATGCCAGCCCCAAGGCTACCATCCTCAGCATCCTCCACTTTTACGGCGTAGCGGATGGGTTGCCCAGGCGTGTAGAAACTGCGATTGCCCGTCAGGTCGAGGGCGACCATTGGTGGTTCATTACCGACCGTCAGATCAAGTGATTGGCTTACCACCCCTCCGTTACCATCATCCACCGTCAGGGCAGCTTCATAAATACCCTCCTCGGCGAGCGTGAAAGATATCGCTTTGCCGGAGTAAGACTCGCTGAAGCCGTTGTCGGACGTCACTAGCCACGAATAGGTAAGTTCATCTTCATCAGCATCCTCACTGCCGTCAGCGTTTGCAGCAACAGTCAGCGGTGCAGCACCTCCCATGGTGCTGACGTGCAATTGAGCTTCGGGCGGACGGTTCCCGCCATTGTATTCTATTTTGATCAGGCGGGCATCATCGTTCTGACGGAACCACCCCGTACCATATTCGAGCATGTACAGTGCACCGTCATCACCAAATACCATGTCCATCGGATTGCTAAAGCGGTAGGTTGGCATGAATTTGTCCATGGAAACGTAATTGCCTTCGTCATCCATTTTTACGGTGTAAATGAAGCCGCGCATCCAGTCGTAAGCAAACAATCTGCCGTCGTAGTACTCCGGGAAAGCAAAAGGAGCACCAGCGAAATCATCCCGGTAGTACACTGGCCCAGCCATGGCGTTGCGGGCGCCGTTCCCCAATAGTGGGAACTCCTCGGAGCCTGCATATGGATACCAGATAAATGCCTCCTGAGCCGGTGGAAGTACCTCCAGCCCGGTGTTGTTAGGTGAGGTGTTACGTGGAGCTGCAGCATCCCAGGGATCGAGGGATTCCTCCCTGGCAAAGTCATATTTATGGTAAGCCTTATTGTCACCAATGAAGTGTGGCCAGCCGAAATTCCCCGGTCCACGAGCCTGTCCGACCTCGTCATGCCCGCGGGCACCGCGGGTTGGGTCATCATCTCTGGCATCAGGACCAACATCTCCCCAGTAGACGAAGCCGGTCCGTTGGTCTACACTGATCCGATATGGGTTCCGGTGTCCCATAGTGTAGATCTCCGGACGGGTATTTGCGGTTCCCTCAGGGAAAAGGTTACCCGCCGGAATGGAGTAGCTACCGTCAGCTTCTGGCTTAATCCGAAGAATCTTACCCCTTAGATCATTGGTGTTAGCGGAAGACTTTTGCGCGTCCCAAGGACCGCGTCCAGGGCGCTCATCACTCGGGCTGTAGCCACTTGAGGCGTGTGGGTTGGTATTGTCTCCGGTTGACACGTAAAGGTTGCCCTGGGCGTCCCAGGCAATTGATCCACCAGTATGGCAACACTGTTCCCGCTGAACGGGTACTTCCAGCATTACCACCTCAGAGCTTAGTGGGAGCGCATCACCGTCCATGGTGAAACGGGATAAACGGTTTACGGCTTTGTCCGTAGGGGAGTAGAAGAGGTAGATCCACTGGTTATCGGCAAAGTTGGGGTCTTTATTCAAACCGATGAGGCCATCTTCTCCCATAGATTCTTTACCGTCCTTGTCTTTATAAAAATTGCTCACTTCAATTTTAGCAATCTCTTCCAGTTCTTCCGTGGCCTTATTGAACAGCATTACTTCCCCCTTACGTTGAATGAACAGGATACGGTCCTCATCCAGTAGCGTGAGTTCGATGGGCTCATCCAGTTTGTCGGCAAGGACCACCTTCGCGAAACGATTTTCCTCAGACCGCGCTTTGTCGTAATTGAGTGGCTGAGGGTTGTCACCTCCGGCCGCATAAATGATGCCAGCATAGAGGTGGTCCAGGAAAAGCGGCTCCTCAAAAGTTTCATCCGTGTGTCCCATTCCTGTGTAAAAAGATCGTCCTCCATCAAATTCCTGGTACCAGCTCATTGGGTGAAAGTCCGGGTTGCTGCCACCCTGGTAAGTGGTTTCATCTATTTCCAGCACGGGAGTAATGTTGGTAGAAATATTCCGGTAGCTGTAAAATTCGTCTGTGCGGGAAAAAGTATCCGGCATACCCATGGTTGCCCAGTGATCTTTCTCGAGGACGTGAAAGGTTCCTTTTTGGACATTACTTGGAACTGAGGGGTGATCTAAAAAGTATGCTCCTGCGAGTTGCCCGTACCAGGGCCAGTCATACTCAGTATCGGTGGCTGAGTGAACACCTACGTATCCGCCACCGGCCTGAATAAAGCGCTCAAAGGCAATTTGCTGGTCGTCATTCAGCACATCGCCCGTAGTATTCAGAAATAGTACCACCTTGTAGTTCCGCAAGTTGGCGTTGTTGAAATCTCCACCTTCTTCGGTGAAGGTGACCTCAAAGCCTTTTTCCGCCGCCATCTTCTTCAGGGCTTCCTGACCGGCTTCGATGGATTGATGACGAAAACCTTCGGTTTTACTAAAGACCAGCATGTTGAGGGTGTCCGGGCTGGTATCGCAGCTGGTAAGCATGGCAAAAAGTGCCAGTATCAGCAAGAGTGGTTGTGAACGCATGATCGTAATTTGGGGTAAGTATTAGCAAGTGGACGCGTAAGTAGCGCCTCTACAAAACTAAAGGAAAATGCTATTGTATACAATTTATACAATAAGATGTTTACCTTTAATTTTGCGTACGTTGCTGTCAGTACACTGCTGCTTTCTTTAAAGGATAGGTAGTTTCGAACAAACGACTTTCCAGCAACAGATCGGTCGCTACAGGACATTGCCAAACCTTTGGGTATTTAGACATGAGGGAACAACCCACCAGTATCGTGCTTTTTCCCCGGGCTGCGGATCACCTGCAGGGCCTGTCGGTAGACTGTGTCATTTTTGGCTACGCTGAGGGACAGTTGTTCGTCCTGATCACTCAGTTTGCTGCCAAAGAGGACCTGTACACGCTTCCTGGCGGTTTCATCAGGAAGGAAGAAAGTGTAGACCAGGCAGCGCTACGCGTTCTGGAGGAGCGGACAGGGGTAGGGGAGTTATATCTCGAAGAATTCAAGGTGTTTGGCGACCCGGAGCGGTCGCGTGGCACCGTCATGACGCAACTCATTCAGGAAAAGAGCGCGGAACAAGGGTTAAGTCCTGATGATTTCACCTGGCTGGCTGGTCGTTTTGTTTCTGTAGGATATTATGCCCTGGTCAATATTCACGAAGTGGTACCGCGCGCCAGTACTTTAGATAAATCCGTTGGTTGGTACCCTGTCACAGAAGTTCCGGAGATGTTCCTTGATCACCGGGAGATTGTTGCCTCCGCCCTGGAGGCCCTTCGGCGTGATCTCGACCGGAAGTTGATCGGCTTTAACCTCCTGCCCCGGGAGTTTACCATGCGGGAGCTACAGGAGCTGTACGAGGCTGTTTATGACCGTGGTTTTATCCGCGCAAATTTTCAGAAGAAAATGCTCAAGCTAGAGGTCCTGGAACGCACGGGCAAGAAGTTTACCGGAGCCTCTCATAAGGCGCCTTATTTGTACCGCTTCAGGAAGTAATTGTGGGCGCGGACGCGGGTGCAAAGTGAAGGTGAATCAGGCCAGGATGTTAAGTATGACCTTGCCGGATTATTAAGCGCTACTCTCCCAGCAATCGTCCTCCTTTCATCACCATTTTCACTTTACGCAGGTTGCTGATATTCTTTACTGGGTCACCTTCTACGACCACGAGATCGGCCAACAATCCCGGGCGAACGCGCCCTACCTTTCGCTCAATTCCGAAAACATCTGCATTTACTGCGGTTACTGAACGCAGCACGGCCAAAGGCGTCATGCCGTAGTCGACCATCATTTCCAGTTCCCTGACGTTGTCTCCGTGGGGAAATACGCCAACATCACCTCCGGCAACAATGGTCACCTTCGCCGCCAGAGCGGCGCTGAATGATGCGCGCTTGTTAACCATCCGCTTCGGCTCAGGGTCTACGCCTTTTTCCCACCCCCGGTATTGCATGATCGCGTCACCAGCCGCCAGGGTAGGGCAGAGCGCAACTCCCTTTTCCTGCATCAACTGGAAGATTTCCGGCGTGCCTCCATCGCCGTGTTCGATCGTGCGTACGCTGGCAAGGATAGCCCGGCGCATACCTTCCGGGCTGGCGGCATGAGCAACTACGTGCCGACCACTACTTTGTGCCACCGCCACGATAAGTTCTAGTTCGCGCTGAGTAAACGTTGCCTCTGCCGTCCCCTCGGGCCCCCAGCGGTAATCAGCGTATACCTTGATGACATCAGCTCCGTGGCCAATTTGGTCCCGCACAACCCTGATCAGATCATCATGACCGTCTGCCGGCTCTGCTCCTAGAGGGATGGAAACATGTTCTGCAAACCCTTTCGGACCGTAGCTCCCTGTTGCTACAATTGCCTTGCCCGCCACGATGAGACGTGGCCCGTCAATCACCCCCTTTTCAATGGCTTGTTTAAGGCCGACGTCAACATATCCTGCACCTTCCGACCCCAAGTCCCTGGCGGTGGTAAAACCTGCCTGCAAGGTTTTCTCTGCGTGGACTCCACCACGAATAGCCCGTTCAGCCCATGATTCCTTCAGTACCTGATCATTCCAACCCGTCTCATTGTAGGGGTGGAGCAGCATATGCGAATGCCCTTCGATCAATCCCGGGAGCAAAGTCCCCCCGGGGTAAGTAAGGCTGCGGTATTCAGCCGGTAGGTCAAGCTCCTCCTTCTTGCCAACCGCAACGATCTTATCGCCTTTCACCAGTACTACCTGATTTTCGCGTAGCGCTTCACCGTCAAATACGTACGAAGCTGTGATGAGGCTGTAATCACTTGCTTGACAATGAATCTTGCCGGAAAAAGCCAACTGTAGAAGGCCGATGAGCAGTGTGATCGAAAAGAAGCGCATAGAATTGTCTTAAGATTGAATTTCAAAATCCTGCCAGCAGCAGTATAGAAAGGGTATTCCTAATGGGAGAAAGTTAGTCAATCAGCTTTTAGCTTTCTCGTAGGTGCTGGTTGAAAAAGGCGATCGTTCTTTCCCAGGCCAACTTTGCGGCAGGTTCATCGTAGCGCGGCGTAGTGTCGTTATGAAAGCCATGGTTGGACCCTTCATATATGTGGGCTTCGTAAACCTTGTTGTTAGCTTTCAAGGCCGCCTCATAGGCTGGCCAGCCTTCGTTCACTCTGGTGTCCAGTCCACCGTAATGTAGTTGTAGCGGTGCCTGAATGCGGCTTACGTCTTCTGCAGGGGGCTGTCGTCCGTAGAAGGGAGCTGCGGCACCCAGTGTTGGCAGTTGGACGGCCATTTGGTTCGAGATCAGCCCACCAAAACAGAATCCGACCACGCCCACCTTACCGGTACACTCCGGATGGTGGCGCAAATACTGGTAGGCAGCGATGAAATCGTTTAGCATATCTCCACGATCCCGTTTGCGCTGCATGGATCTGCCCTCGTCATCATTTCCTGGATAGCCGCCGAGCGGAGTCAGCGCATCAGGCGCCAGCGCGATAAAGTTAGCCAGGCCAGCCCTGCGGGCTACGTCTTCGACGTAAGGGTTCAAGCCCCGGTTCTCGTGTACCACAATAATACCTGGTAGTTTTTCCTGGGCATCAACCGGTCGGGTGAGCAAACCACGCATCGTGATCCCCGTTACCGGAGAATTGTACTCAATCGTATCTGCGTCAAGGCGTGGGTCGTCTGCAGCCACCTGGAGCGTAGTCTCATAATCGGGCAACAGATGTGAAAGCAGGCTGGAGACCGTGATTCCGCCAACAGCATATTTAGACAACTGCTTGACGAAGCTCCTTCGATCCAATTGGTTGTGGGCGTATTTATCGTACAGATCGAAAACGGCCTGTGGAACTTTAGGGTCTGTAGGGGAGGGCATAATTTTTACTTTTAGTGATTGAGACTGGCAGGAGTTTAGCGGAAGTCCTGTTTTCAGCGTAGAAGGCAGGGTAACCAGTCTGTCTTACTACACTCCTCGTGCCTCCAATGTACGCGTACGGCATAAATGATTGCATAGCCATAATGCGATAGCTTATATGAATTCAGGCATTTCCTGCATTTAACTAGCTGCTTTTCAAGGTGGAGGGGGCAAATGGGTAAGTCAGCGGGAAAGATGGTCAATTCAGTTGGTGCTCGAGGGCCTCACTTTTGCTGTATTCAATTACCATTTCCTCAGCGTACAATCAAGGCGCTGTAACACAACTTAAAAATCAATCATCATGAACATCGTCAATGCACTGCTTGCCTTACTCAACCCTGCACCTGCTCAGGAGCCCCTTATTGTCCCCAATGGTGTATGTCCTAATTGCTGGGGCCGTGATGAATACGGTGGCCGCTTTTACGAGCGCGTACAGCAGGAAAACCTAAATATTAACAGTAAGACCTCAAACGTCGGCTGGGTGGCTGCTTACGCAAATAAGCACTTGCTTGGTATTGTTCTGAAGCGAAAAGGCAACGGAGCCTCACTTGTGTGTGAAGCTTGTCAAACGAGCTTTCAGCATACAGAGAGTGCTGAAAAAGCTAAACAGTTGCAATAATGGCTATAATTAAAGTCGGGTTTAGAGGCGAATGCCACTAATGTACGGAAATGGAATTCCGAACGCTCATTGGCGTGGAGGAGGTAGGGTAAGGGGGGGCAACAATTCGGAGCGGAAGAACTCAGGACGAATTGCCCGTATGATGTGCAAGCCACTTGAAGGGCTGGCAGAGGAAAAGGTACATAGGAGTACTTTTTTTAACCTTCTGCCTTTGTGTTCAGTCATGTTCCTTTTGACAATAGTCGTACTCATTCTTAATCGCAAACCAGAAATTATTAAACTCTGCTGTGCCGTGAGCCGTGAATGTTTAGTTTCATTAGCTTCGGGTGTTCGAGTGAAGTGCAACCGCGAATGGAAAGACTAATTTAAGGCGCCATCTATCGCCTGTTACCCTCATATAAATATTCTTGCTCCTCGTAATTCTCGCTTAAACACCTGCCGTTTAGTATATTCGCTTCGTGTTCCTTCGCCTATTGAAGGAACTTATTTGAGAATTAGACACCTAGGTAATGAGCCCATCCAGCAAGAAGGAAAATAGCGCCTTAATCGCTTCACTAGCATGTTTGTCAGTGGCAGCGACATCTACCGTGCTAGGTGGTTCGCTAATGGCTGGTGCGATGCCACTTGCGGCGACCGTCATCAATAGCCTGGCTGGTAACCTTTCCATCAACATTGCCTCAGATCAGTTACTGAAGTCTAAGCTACCCACCCTGCGGCGCAATCTTATTCCTAAAGCCCCGGACGCAAGTAATCACGACCTCCAAATCGGTCTACTCAACAGCTTGAAGAACGCACTTGCCCAGTGCTTCGCCGATTACCAGGCATCTCTTGACCCTCAAAAAGACACAGCTCACATTAGGGGCGTCGCACGAACGATGACTACTTTGCTGGAAGAGATCGAGGAAAATTTCCTTCGTGATCACGGCAACGCCATTTCTGAACAAGCCATCCTGGATTTTGACGACAACTATGAAAACCAAATGGCGGACCTGCTGGTCGACTACCTAAACATTGAACGCTTCACCAGTAGCGGAGCGGCCTTCTATGAACTGCTAAGCGCAAATCTCCCGCTAATGATCTCGGCGGCCTTCGTTGAAGAACTGAAGCAAAACCCACGCTGCTGGATCGCCTACCAGCGCAGTATCCTGATTGACCTACGGACCGAAAACGCCGCTATTCTGGAGGTCGTAGACGATAGTGCCGCTCGCTTAGAGGCCATTCAGGCTCAGCTGAATACCCTACATACAGCAAGCGGTTTCGTTGACGACGCTACCTTAAAAACCCTGGTCAGCAGCAACACCGAGGTTTTTGAGCTAATGAGTAGTTCTTTTAGTCTGTTGGAAGGTTACCATGCCAAGTTGACTGACCGGTTGAGTCGTCTGGAGGCGACGATTCATGGAGAATTTCGCCGCCAGGAAGACCTGTTGATTACCAATCAGCGAATCCTGCAAGATGTCCACGCCTCCCTGATTGGCGGGGGAACTACTGGGGACCTAGATAGATTGCAAGAAACCGTCCTGCCCGATTACCTGGCCTACCTCGTCCGGGAATATGAGACTATCAACCTGCCTTCCATCCGCAACGAGCAGAAATCAAAGTCGATTCCGTTAGAGCAGATCTATGTTGCCCTTCAATTCGCCAATGATAAGACCTCTAAAGATTTTGCGGCTGCCAACTATACCATCCGCCAAAAAATCCGTCAACAGGAACTCAACGCCGAGCGGGAACTTAGTACAGGTGAGAAAGACGTTATCCAAGCGAAGGTCATGCAGCAAAACTTGACTTTACGCAACTTTGATCATTCTTCACTAAAAGACGGTTCCGAACTGCAGGTGTCGCTCGCCAACGTCATCCAGAACAATCGTTATAGTGTATTCTTGGGCGATCCGGGTAGCGGCAAGAGTACTATCGTAAAATGGCTGGCCTTACAAACAGCACGAGCCTACACCGGCAGGGAGGGCGACCGCGTCGTTGTCGCCCAGCAACACATCGACTGTTGTGCCGAAGAAGAGGAGCGCGCCAAAGACATCGATCTTGGCCCTTGGCGGCTGCCTGTCGTAATCAACATTTCTGAATACGCTAAGTTTTTCGAGGCAAATTCTGGTAAAGGGAAGTGTGGTCTGATCGATTTTTGTGGTCACCATTTAGACACAGTTCCAGGGCTGGCGACCGCGGACTTGCACCGACTTATCAAACACTACCTGGCTAACGACCAGGCACTTATCTTGCTAGACGGTATGGACGAGGTCGTTCGTTTCCGTGATGAAATACTAATTGAGATTAGAAAATTCATCCGCTACTGGATCGACTTGGGGGAATACGTTACAAAAGGCCGCGCACCGGCGAAAGAGGGTGGTAATCAGATAGTGATCACCAGTAGGATCGTTGGCTATCATGCTGCGCCACTCGACGAGGAAGTAGAGGAATTCTACGTCCGGGCCATGGAAGAGGAGGCCATTAAAACTTTCTGTCGCCTTTGGATGAAGCACACCCTGGCCGGCGAGTCCGATCAGGGTGACCCCTCCGAAGAAGCTGAAGGCTTGATTGCAGCCATCTTTGATGAACGCCAGCCGCGTATCCGGGACTTAGCGACAAATCCACTACTGATCACAATACTAGCCCTATTGTATCGTAGTGAAAATAAGAGCCTTCCTCGCAACCGGGTAGAACTTTACCAACGGGCAATCCAGATCCTGATGGGGAAGTGGACCAAGTTGCACATGCAAATCAGTCCCCTTGACGTCGAGGAACTGATGGAAGAAGTGGCGACAGCCATCCACTCCAGCCCATCGGAAGTGATCACGGAGCATGACCTACAAATGTTATTGGAAAGGACACTTCTGAAGCTTCGCCCCGAACAGACAGATGGCGAATTACGAGCTGCTGCCCAGTCCTTCATTCGAGTCATCCGACAGGATGTCGGTTTGCTTAGCGAACGTGGGCACAAACTATACCACTTTCTACATCGCACCTTTCAGGAATACCTCGCCGCTCGCCGAATGGTCCGCAAACCGTCTGAGGCAGGGCGAGAAATCCTTGATAAGATCAGTGATCCGGTATGGCGTGAGCCACTCATTATGGCCGTCTCCTACGCCAATATGAAGTGGTCGCCTCAGCGCTTCGATGAACTTATTGCCCAAATTGTGGCCGGCGACGACCCGCTTCGTGACCTTGTGCCCCGGGCTCCGTTGTTAATTGCATCTGCTCTGCCGGACATGTCTGTCGTCCGGCCGGCCCTGTTCGAGCAGTTGCTCAGGCAATTTCTTGGTGCCTTCGGAGATCAGAAAGGGGTGGGGCGCTTCCCCGCCATTCAGCAAAAGATCAAAACTCAGATCAATGCGCTCCGTAACAGTGAGCATCTAGTCATGTTCTACGACGCCTGCGACGCCATTCTGGAAGCCCGAGACTATGGTACTATTCAGTGGACATTACTTAAACTAGCCACCAATGGCGGTTGGCAGCGACCGGGCTGGCTGGCCTCGATCCTGCCACACAAGCACGAAGATCCAGCGGCCTTCAATTTTCCTATAGACCATTATCTCTTGCTTAGTTTTGGACAGGAGGACCAGAACGTAGAAAACCAACACCTACGCTTTCGCCACCAGTTAACAGAAAGGCCAGAGCTGGTGCAGCGTATCCAAGATGATCCGGCGATGTTGCGCTTGGTATCATGTTTGTTTGGTGGTTGGCAGTACGACGCGAAATTGCCATTACTGAAAGAGCTGGACGAGATCAAGACCGGGTTGCTAGCTGGCCGATTTTCGACGGAGGACGGCGGTTACACCCAGGCCGTTCGGCTGGATACAGAACTGGGGCTAGTGCAGCATATTCGCAAATTTCCGTTAGAGTTTGCCGCTCGCTTCATCTACCGGGATGCTTTTTGCGCCAGGCGCATCCTAAAGTGTCTTATTTCCGGTCGGCCAGCGACAAGCCTAATCAGTTATTTCAAGGAGGTTTACCAAGATGACCCGGAGGTGGACCGTAGGGCATTGGCCCTACTGTCCCTAGCCGCACTGGGGGAGAACGTCGCCGCTGAAATATATAATATCGATGCCACGATGCACCCGGATCGTTACGGAGTGGCCGTGCGTTTTCTGGAGCATCTCAGCCGGGTAGAACGTAGTTTAGCTGTCCCATTACAGGCCTTTGTGGGTAACGCCGAGGATATTCGCTTTTTGCGCGGAAGGGGATGGGGGGATTACAGCTTCGAAGACCGTGGCCATCTGCTCCGGATGCTGGCTAAACTTGGTAACCTAGCCAACCGAATTGCGGTTTTCGGCACCCCCGGCGACACGGCCAATTATTTGTCGGACCAAGAATCCGCCTTATATCAGCAAAATCCGGAAGTCTTCCGGCAACGTGCGGCAGATGCCTGGGTCGGCCTCACATTCCCGCGTCAGGAAGACCAGAAGTATAGTGTATCGGTGGTTCTTGATTGTATCGGGGGTGAAATATTGAAGGCAGACCAAGTAGCAGTTCTTTGCACTATCCCGGATTCTCCCTTGTTAGATTCTCCCCACAATTTTCACTGGCGAATTCCTCGTTACCTTCCTGAACCACATACAGAGCGGGCGCGCCTTATCACCTCCGTTCGATTACTCAATGAAATTGGTGACGACTTCAATAATATCCGGTCCTTTCTAACCTACGCTGTCTGGAAACGGCTGGATATGGTTCCAGGGCTTAAGACAATGGCCTTGGCAGCTTTTATTGGTCGGCAAAGTCAGCTTAGCCGTAAACTTGGAGAAGAATACCTGGGTAGCTTTTCGACAATCGAAATGCTCCTGTCATCCTGCCGCAAAATTGAAGATCCTTTTGTTCGATTTCAGTGTGCTCACCTGATCGATAAGCGTGCCCACACATTTGCTGCTGTCCAAATCATGGTGGAAGCACTGCCGGAGATATATCTGCCTGAGGAAAAAGTAATTGCTTATTTGCTAGCCAACGATGTCAATCTTTACGGTCGGCTACGGTATCTTTTTATTGGCGAGGATGCGGACGGCAAACAACGTGTATACGCCGCCATGCTTTCAGGTAAGATGCTGGACGACCGTGAATTGCTGGCAATTATTGAATCAAGTAACCGCGTGGCTTTCCGCGCCGAGGCTACGCTCTTCGCACTCGACCTGGCCGAGGACGCCCGACAGCCCGAACTCATGAAGCGCATCGCCAGCTACTTCCCTAAGTTGGATAATGACGAGCAACGGGGCAAACTACTCCGACGGATACTACGTCAGCAACCCCTGCTGGCCAGCAAGCTGGACCGAGAGGATTGGGCAAAAATAAACACCAGTTTCATCCACCTCCGGGAGCTTAATCGCTCCCTGGGTAAGGAATATCAGAACTTGTTTGCCTTTCAAGATAAGGACGACATTGATAAGGCGCTCGTTCCTTTAAGCTTACAACTAATGAGCTTGGAACTGCGAGAACGATTCCGTAGCCGTAGTATCGATGATTTGTTGCTCAATCAGATGAAAGTGGTTGAACCCGACCGGGCCGCCTTCTCCCAGTTTTTGGACCGAAATAAGGATGGCATCGCTATTAGCATCCCTCTAGTAGAATGTCTGGATTACTTCGCCGACAATGGTAATGAGCGCGCTCTGAAGACAATAACCCCATTAGTAGAATCACACAAGGTGGTGGATTTAAGGCTTGTAGAACACTGGGAGGGCCACGCCAATCAAACCTTGAGTGGCCTGCACGCCTTGCTTCAGGCTGAGCGATCTCTTCTTACGCCAGATATCCTAGACCACCTCATACGTATAATCGCAGACGGTGACGACCGATCGCGACAGCGGGCTAAAGACGCCCTAATTGGCCGGAATAATGGCTATAATAAACGGGATTGTGCATACAGAGCCAGTTCCCTGGGCTATGACTATCTTATCTATAAATACAAGCGTGGGGTTGAACTTACAGATGAAAGTCCACAAATCGCCCAGGTATTAAGTTGGTCACACGAAAACATCATCGATGACGACCCGAAGGTGATTAATCAAGCTGTTCAGGCCCTGAAGGAAAATCCAGAAAAGGATAGCCTTGCGCTCCGCCGTTTATTAAGGTCTTCGAACCGACCAAGTCAGGCAGTATTGGATGCGATCGTAGACCAGCTACGGACAGCCGACCCGATCTTAGGCGACCACCTGTGGTTCGCTATGTCGGTAATACTCCGACGTATTGATGATCTACAGCTCTCCGTTCGCTTCTCTAATGATCAGCTGGAAGAGCTACTTTCCCACGAAGCAGCCCTTAATTCCCTGGACTACTTTGAGAAGCATAATTTAGACACTGAATTAGCTCACTTAACGGAAGCATTGCTAGAAGTCCCGCTAACTGGCAATCAGTCGATTGGCGAACGTGCAGCAGCCATTGTGACGCGTACGCACGAACTTGGTCATCTCGGACTTACAAAGCTTACTTCAGACATTCCAACACTACGGAAATGCCTAAAAGAGCTTGGCATCCGACACTACGTTTTTCCTACCGACCGCACGAATCATATTAAGTCAGTACTCCCTAAATTACTCGATAAAGAAGGTCCGCTTAAGCTACTTCTTAGAGTCGCTACTATACGACTGGAGGAAGACTTGATCATGGATAAGCTATCACCGATTGGTGCCGATACGTTAGAGGTAATTTCGGCATGGTCGCTGGAGCAACCAGATTTTGTCGGTCGCCATTTAGCAGGTAGTCGACTAGAAGGGCTTCTGTCTGAGGCCATTCGTTATCACCAGTACTTCACTGGGCGTCAAGCGGGTGCAGAAATTATCGGTCGCTTAGGGCTAATCAGCCCTGCCGCGTTGAAAGCGCTTTCACTAGCGGTCAGAGATGTAGATTATGTTCGCAATGCAGCCATATCTGCCATAGAAGATCAGGGCGGCGATCTGAACGCGCGCGCTCTTGAACGCCTGGAATCATATATGGTCAGTGAAAGTGCGGACCTAGCTGCTGCTACTAGCAAGCTTTTTGCCAAAGTTAGTAACCACCCCTCCGTCGCACCAGAGCTACGCCGCTCGGCAATGACGAAACTTGCTGCCATCTTGCGTCGTCAGATTCAGGAACCGGAGGCGAGGAAATATCTTTACGAACCAACGGAAGTAGCCGATTACAAAGAAGCTTCCCTAAAGATTAGCACGGAGAAAAACCTTGAGGATATACTGTACGCGGAACTCATACAATTGACAGGATTAGACTAATCGACTATGAAAAAATTCACTATTCCATGTGAATTCGGAGGTCAGAAAGCGCCTTTTGGAATTTATATTGGTAAGCCAGATAACGGTCTGCATCCCTTGCAGTTTCAGCAGGAATGGCTCCAGGAGGTGCGGGGCGGGAACATTCCCCTTGAGGTAATGAATACCTTCCAGAAACTGCAAAATATAGCTATTGAAAATGACGTGGACTACGAAGAGCTTTGTGTCTACGCGTTTGGAGAAGCGGCAGCGGAAAAGAAAGCTGAAAACGAAAAGGCTATGGAGGATTCAGAAAATAAGGACCAAGAATAAGGGATGAAAAAATTCAAGATACCCTGTGATTTTAATGGTCAAAAAGTGCCGTTTGACCTCTATATCGGAAGCCCCGACACAGGCTTACATCCGCTCCATTTTCAACAGGAATGGCTAATGGAAAATCGAAGTGGTAATATTCCCACCGAGGTGATGAACAGCTTTCAAAAGCTACAGAATATTGCCACTGAGAACAATGTTAGTTTTGAAGAGCTCTGCATGTACGCATTAGGCAAAGCCGCTGAAGACACAAAATCCGAAGTTGAAAATACAGAGAACATTTCCAAGAATAAAGCATGAAAAAATTTAAGATACCCTGTGATTTTAATGGCCAGAAAATCCCGTTTGATCTTTACATCGGTAAACCGGATGATAAACTTCACCCGCTTCACTATCAGAAGATGTGGCTGTCTAATGAGCGGAATGGTACTATTCCGGAGGAGGTGCTTGACTCTTTCAAAAAAATGCACGATATCTCGATAGAGGAGAAGGTGGACTTTGAGGAGCTTTGCATGTACGCCTTCGCTAAAGATGAGGGCAAGTACAAGAATTTTGCGGAATTTCAGGCATCTTTACGAAATAGAAAATAAACTAGTAAGTACCATAATTCACTCTGCTTTATTAACGATTTTAGTACCTGCGTCCCCGCAAGAATAAAGTCAAAAATGTACCTAATATTTAGCTACTAAGGGCGCGTAAACAAGTATAAACAATTGCTAAAAAAGGCCGACTGCTTAATTTGTCGTTCGAGGAGAACTACAAATAGTCGGACCGATTTCTTTGTGACTTTTCACGCTTCCCTGCGGATGATGGTCGAGAGACCAAAAAAATATGCTTTCCATAATCCGAAAGACTTAGGAACGTATTTAGTAAGCTTTTTCAAAGTGTTGTAATTTCTTATCCTCAACCGGCATACAGCTAGTGTAATTTCACACTTCCGGTAGATTACAGGCGAATCCACTAATGCAACTATGTTGCATTAGTTAAGATCTTGACTTACCTTGCGACCTAAAAGGCAAGCAAACTGTCCTGATTCCTACACCATACCTCTGCCATCCATGATTGCCATCAACAATGTCAACAAACCAGATATCCTTGGAGCCACCGTGAGTGGACTTTGCACGATTCACTGCCTGCTTACACCATTAATTTTCGTGGCCAGGCCCCTTTTAGACGATACGATGGGCCATGATCATCACGGTCATCACAGCGGACTATGGGCTTACCTGGACTACCTTTTTCTGGTCCTGAGTCTCATTGCTGTTTACCTCAGCGCCAGGCATTCCAGTAGGAGCTCTTTTAAATGGGCCTTATGGCTTTCTTGGGCAGTATTTGCCGGAGGTCTTGTAGGTGAATCTACAGGTATAAACGGCAGTTCCTATCTGATGTATGCAGGCTCCCTGAGTCTGATCATTGTTCATCTCGGTAATCTCCGCGTAAAACGCCCTGCTTGAAGTATAATGTGCACCGGTGCACACTGGTGCTGGATTGGTCAATAGCTTAGTGTCGTGGCGCTGATTGGAGTTTGGTAATGCCTGAACAAGGGCGCGGCCGCAGGTGCAAGGGTAGGGGGGAGAGCAATGCGAAATAGAATTCATCTTGCAGGCTCCCGGAGGACGCTGCTGATTTAGTACTTGTCCGCACATAGCTCCTTGAGCCAAATTTAACACCCGCGGCCGCGCTGAATGGTGAAATAGCTTTCAAAATATGAGGGCTGAGCATCACCAGGTGCGCGGCCGTAGGTGCAAGGGTAGGGGATCAAGACAATGTCCTTTAACCCGTTCAGCTTGGTCTCGGCACCAAAAAGTATCCATCTAACGCAATTCTGTATAAGACCGCGGCCGCTCCGTCCCCGCATCTTTGCTTCATCAAAACAGATGAAATGAGTACAAATCCATTTGGTCCAGAGGGTTGGACACCCAGCAGAATAAGTGATCTGACTGGGAAGACTTTCGTTATTACCGGCACTACGAGTGGAACCGGATTCGAGGCGGCTAGAATATTGCTAGCGAAAGGGGCAAGGGTAGTCATGCTCAATCGTAACGCCAAAAAGGCTGCGTCTACGATTAATTCACTAAAGGAACAACTGGGTAACAAGGTCGATGTAGTGAATATTGAAATGGACCTCGCTGAACAGGCTTCCGTAAAGCAAGCCGCGATAGAAGTGCAAGAAAAAGTAGCGCGCATCGATGCGCTGATTTGCAACGCCGCCATTGCTCAGGTTCCCCAAAGAGAGCTGACGGTGGACGGTTTTGAAAGCCAGCTTGGTGTCAATCACTTCGGTCACTTCACTTTACAGGCATTATTATTTCCACTGATAAAAGCCTCCAAAGGTCGCATTGTCACTGTCGGTAGCCTGGGGTACGATATGGGGTTGAAAACGATCAAGTTTGACGACCTAAATTGGGATAAGGACTATACCCCAAACGATGCGTATAGTCAGAGTAAGCTAGCGCAAATCATGTGTGTATATGCGCTGCAGGATAAATTACAACGAGCCGGGACTAGCGAAGTAAAGGCATACGCTTGCCATCCCGGATCGTCGAGAACCTCACTAATTGCCACGAGTGGTAGCTTAGTGATGCGTGCCATTTTCGGCTTGATGAAGCTAACACCGTTGACGCAGCCAGCAGAAAACGGTGCGTACCCGATGCTGATGTGTGCAACGGAATCTGATCTTGACCAAGAGGCATTCTACGGTCCTACTGGCCGGAGCAATTGGGTAGGCCCCGTTGGATCACATAAACTGGAGCCCCATGCGAAGGATAAAGCCGTTGCCGAAAAGCTGTGGCGCGTATCAGAAGAGGTGACTGGGGTAAATTGGGCCTTCTAAATCACAATTAAGATACATTATGGATATTCTGAAAGCGGCTACTGACTGGGCTAAGGCCGAACTTGTTTCTACTCCTTTTTTCGTCTTTGCTGGTCTACTTTTTCTGGCGGCAAGCATCGGGTTTTGGCAATTAGGCAAAACAGAACTTGCACGCGCATACATCATCCCGACGCTGATAGCGGGAATCTTGTTGGTGATCATTGGAACCGGACTGTTTTTTACCAACCGCTACCGCCTTGCTGACTTTCCGGTTGCTTACGAGCGCGATGCGAAGGCATTCGTCGAGGCAGAGCTTGTGCGCGCGGAAGAAACACTGAAAGAGTACGATACTGTAGTTTTTACCGCAATTCCGCTAATTATTGCTGTCTGTGCTGTCGGAGTTTTTTTCCTGCCGGCACCGATCTGGCGAGCAGCACTCATCACTACTTTGGCTACTTTGGTCGTTATATTGCTGATTGACGGGATCGCCTACGCTAGGATTGCCAACTACCACCAGGAACTCCTTTCTGTTCAAGAACAATAGATTAGATGCAACACTTCTCCACCATATCCGCTTATTTTGACTACTTGCAACTACCTCGTCCGGAGCATCCCATGCTGAGTGTTTTAATGGCTAGGGGAGATGATTTTCTTCCATGTCCAAAGCCAAGTTCCCCACCGATCACGACCGACTGTTATTCGATTAGCCTCAAGAAGGTCGTTAAGGGAGCGCTTAACTATGGTAGAACCAAGTACGACTTCACCAATGGGGCGTTAATTTTCTTAGCTCCAGGGCAGGTACTACAATGGGATAGCAGTGCAGTATTCGAGCAGCAAGGTTTTTCAATTAACTTCCACAAAGACTTTCTGAAGGGTAGTGAACTTGACCGTCAGATCAAACAGTATGGCTTCTTTTCCTATTCGGCCAACGAAGCGTTGCACCTTTCGCCTAAGGAGGAGCGTCAAATTGAAGTGTTGGTAGAAAATATCAGCGCTGAATACCATAATAACAAGGATGCATTTAGTAAAGACATCATCATTTCACATCTCAGCACCTTACTAAAATACGCCAACCGCTTTTTTGAGAGACAGTTCCTGGACAGGAAAGCCCTTACTAACGATTTACTATCTAAATTTAATCAGAAGTTGAATGCTTTTCATGCTTCTGGCAAACTTCAAACGGAAGGCCTGCCAAGTGTAGAGGAGATTGCTGAGCAGTTATCGGTTTCTCAGCGTTATTTGAGTGATACATTGAGAAAAGAAACTGGCAAGACGACTACCGAACACCTTCAGTTGTACCTGATCGAAAAGGCCAAGAATATACTGCTGCAACCCGAAAAAAGCATCGCTGAAGTAGCATATGAACTTGGATTTGAATACCCACAATATTTCTCCCGGCTGTTTAAGAAAAAATCGGGGTTGAGTCCTTCAGCTTACCGGGAGAAGTATCGCATTTCCCCTTAACTCAGGGTAGGAGAGTGATTAATGATCGAGCAGGTAAAGATCTCACTCCAGTTTCGTTTCAGGCGCAGTATCACCAACCCAATTACCCAAAGTGGACCGGACGATTGCGTGGACATGTCAAGTGGCGTATATCATCTGATAGGTGTCGAAGATTATCAAAGAAAACACACTACTTAACATAACATAAATTATAGG